>NZ_JAMQJY010000001.1:1218056-1522571 GCF_023703085.1 Alkalicoccobacillus plakortidis
AAAGCTAATATGTAACACAAGCAACTCTGACTGAAGCATACTTGCTAAATAAGCTGGAACCTCTGTATGAGGCTTAAACAAACTAATCGTCATCATACTAAAACCAACAACATTCATAACGAGAATCAAAAAATCAACTTTGAATTTCAAGTTAATAACAAGTGAAATCGTCACAAGACTCCACGCATAAAAAAAGAGCCCTTCAAATGGGGTGACAATCGGAAATCTCCCCATTTCCAGTGCTCTCAGAACAAAATAAACTGTCTGTAAGCTCCAGACAATAGAAAGCAACCAGAAAGCAACCACGTTGGCTTTCCGGTTGTTAAATAGAAAATCAATAAAGTATCCGAGGACACTAAAGCTGTATAAAATAACAGTAATAGGATAAATCCAAGCTCATAGTAGGAACTCCTTATTAGGAGCGAACAACCGCCTTTTCTTCAGTAGAAACCGCAGCATAATCCAACTGCTTGCTTTGTTCCCATTGATCCTCTGCCGCCCGCATACAGGCTTGTTTTTCTTGCTCGGCTAACTCCATCTCAAGAGCAAACATCTTAGTAACCAGATCTAGTGAATCCTCTGAGTCACCTTCACAAGCAAGCTCTTTAATACGGGTTATTGGATCACGTAGCAATTGATTCACAATACTTTTTGTATGCTTGCGTAAGACTTTGCGGTCACGCTCAGATAGATGTGGCAGTTTCCGTTCAATACTTTCCATCGTATCAGCTTGTACAGCCAAAGCTTTAGAACGCAAGGCTGTAATCACTGGTACAACCCCTAATGTATTTAACCATTGATTAAATTGTACTAACTCTGCTTCTATTAAAAGTTCGATCTTTTCAGCCTCTTTTTGTCTCTCGGCCAAGTTCGACTCCACAATATTTTGCAGATCATCAATATCATATAGATACACATCATCAAAATCTGCAATCGCAGGATCAATATCACGTGGGACCGCAATATCAACAATAAACAACGGACGACCTTTTCTCTTTTTTAATGCAAAAGAAACATCTTTTTTTGTCACAACAAAGTCACGCGAACCAGTTGAACTAATAAAAACATCTGCTTCTACAAGTGCGTCACCAAGCTCTTGAAATGGTCTAGCAATTCCAGAAAAACGGCTCGCTAATTCTTTTGCTTTTTCTTCGGTACGATTAATAACCGTAATCTCAGAAGCGCCATTGGAATGTAGATGCTTAGCAGTCAGCTCACTCATTTTACCCGCACCAAGAACTAAGACATTCTTTTTATCAAAGCTACCAAAAATTCGTTTTCCTAACTCCACACCCGCATAGCTAACAGAAACAGCTTGATGTGATATATCCGTTAGTGAATGTGCCTTTTTGGCAAATGTGACGGCTTGCTTAAAGAGTTCATTAAAAATAGTACCGGTCACTTGTTCAGTTTGAGCAAGTAAAAACTGATTTTTAATTTGACCCAAAATCTGAGTTTCCCCAAGAATCATTGAATCCAGTCCTGCAGTCACACGCATAAGGTGTTCTACAGCAACATCGTTTTCTTTTATATGGAGATACGGTGTGATCTCCTCTTTTGAAATATCAAACCAATCCGACAGAAATGTTTTCGTAAAATGCCGACCAGTATGAAGCTGATCTGCTACGACGTACACTTCTGTCCGATTACAGGTAGATATGATTACACATTCTAGTATGCTTTTTGACACACGTAATTGTTTTAAAGCAGCGGGGAGCTCCGTATCCTGAAAGGCAACTTTTTCTCTCATCTCAACCGGGGCTGTTTTATAGTTTAATCCCACTTGTATTATGTGCATGTGTCGCTCACCCCAAAAAATATTACGGTCCAAACTCTTATCTATTAACGTTGTACTCGGTTACATCCTTTATAAGTATAACATGTACTATGGCATTCTCATCGTAATTTTATGTGAACTTTTTAGTTCATTATGCTACCATAAATTCAAGTCTAACAAACTGACCTTGTTAATGGTATGCCTTTTGCGTAATCAGTGCAAATGATCTGCTTAAAAGTCATTAATGAATCAACGGAGGAATGTCACCTGCGAAAAGTAAAATCAATAAACATTATGCCCGCTATTATTTTAATTGGACTTGGAGCCTATTATCTACTTCAGATGTTTCCACTTCCCTATGCCGATCAGCTCCTGACTTGGCCGACCATTCTATTTATCATTGGAATATCGCTACTGTTTCAGAGTAAATATGATGGATTTCTGTCGTTTCCCGCTGCCTTACTTGTCGGTTTAGCTATTCATTTTCATGGATTAAATTGGCTCTCTTTCTGGCCGAGTCATATCGGTATGTATCCTCTAATTATAAGTATGTCCTTTTTATTCCTTTATACTCGAACAAAACACCAAGGACTTATCCCTGGCATTGCGTTATTTTTACTCGCTTTGTATATGCTGTCGCCATGGAAGCCTTACCTGCAAAATCCTGCCTTCCTTCCATTTGGTGATTATTTTTGGCCGATTGTTTTGATTATCATTGGCGTTGTGCTTTTATATCAGAAGAAGAGGTAGTGAATCCATTCGTCGTTTGGGTTTTACGATTAAGAGAGGAACGGGATTCTGTAGTCACACCGCTACCGGGATGGCGGGCAAGTCTCGCTGGGCGGGCGCCAGCCTAATCTGGCTAGCGCCATCTTATTTCAACCTTGCCCTTTAGTCCCGCTGGAGTCGGCCTCCCCATCCCGTCCGCTTTGAGAGAGCGTCTGATTTTTATTAGCTATTATACTTGATTAAGTTTTGTTTCTTAGTAAAACATCGAGATCGAGACAAGGCAAGTCGCGAAAGTTTTAAGAATAAAGGACAAGAAGGGTACATTTGAAGCGAGATTAAAAATCGAACAAAAAGAAAGACCTAACAGAAATTTTTCAAAGGATGATTAAAATGAAAAGAACTACGGTTTTTATTAGTTTATTCAGTTCTATAGTAATAATAATAGGTGGAGTCCTTATCTTTAGATTCTTTACAGGAAGTCAAGCTATGCTAGATAAAACAGGTGATGCTACTTATGTGCACCTAATTGAGGATCGTCAATATCAACCTGGTGAAATTAAAAATATACGAACCGTTTATAGTTGGAAAGATACTCGTGAAAATGCTTATAATGCGTATGTTGAGTTTGCTGATGAACCTGGAAGAGAATACGAGTATATATATAATGACAATCAGGGAATAAGACAAACAGGAAGCTTAGATGGAGAAGGAAATCACGTAGAATAAGTAATAGTAAAACTTTAATCACACAATCAATTAGGACTACGCTGATTGGAAGCAAATCAATCTCCCTTAAAAATCAACACACAAAAAAAACAGAACCATTATGTGAGTTAATCAACATAGTGGTTCTGTTTTTTTCTTAAATCACTTTTTGAATCGTACGCCATGCTGTTTCTCTGCCGTAACCTGTTTCTGATGAAAAGAGAATGAGTTGGTCTTCTTCTCGTTTACCAAGCTCGTCTTTAATAATGTTGAGATGCTTTTGCCATTTTGATTTGGGGATTTTATCACATTTGGTTGCGATTAAGATGACCGGGATCTCAAAATGGATTAACCAGTCATACATGAGCTTGTCCTCTTTTGAAGGTTTATGTCGCGAGTCAATTAACAAGACAACACCTTTAAGCTGCTCACGTTCCATAAAAAACTGCTCGATCATTTTTCCCCACTGATCACGCACAGATCTAGCAACCTTAGCAAATCCGTATCCAGGTACATCAACAAAATGAATCTTTTCATTAATTTCATAGAAATTAAGAGTTTGAGTTTTGCCTGGTTGACCTGAGGTCCTAGCCAAGCTTTTACGGTTTATCATTTTATTAATAAAAGAAGACTTCCCAACATTAGACCTCCCTGCCAAGGCAATCTCCGGCAGAAAGGTATTTGGATACTGTTCAGGTTTGACGGCGATGTGCGCAAGATCAACCTTTGTTATTTTCATTTATATTTCTCCTAAAGCGTGTTCCAACACCTGATCAAGGTGTGACACGAGAATAAATTGAAGTTCATCGCGTACACTCTTTGGAATATCGTCTAGGTCCTTCTCATTATCTTGTGGAATAATAATGGTCTTAAGACCTGCACGATGCGCACTCATTGATTTTTCTTTTAAACCACCGATTGGTAATACTCGCCCTCTTAGGGTGATCTCACCTGTCATGCCGACTTCTCGTTTGACAATTCGTCCGGTTAGTGCAGAAATTAGAGCCGTTGCCATCGTTATACCAGCTGATGGCCCATCCTTTGGTGTAGCTCCTTCAGGAACATGAATATGAATATCCATGTTTTCATGGAAGGAAGAATCGATATTTAATTGATTGGAGCGAGAACGAATGTAACTAAATGCTGCTTGTGCAGACTCCTTCATAACATCTCCGAGCTTACCAGTTAAAGTCAGTTTACCCTTGCCAGGAACAACTGATACCTCGATCGATAACGTATCTCCACCAGCTGATGTATAAGCAAGACCTGTAGCAGCGCCAATTTGATCTTCTACTTCAGCTAAGCCATAACGAAAACGCGGCTTACCAAGCATGGTTTCAACTAGTTGCACTGTAACGTTCACTCGTTTTTTCTCACCAGTTACAAGCATTTTGGCTGCTTTACGACATAATGTCGCCATTTGTCGTTCCAAATTACGGACACCTGCTTCGCGAGTATAATAGCGAATGACCTTTTCAAGCGCATCATCGGTTACACGCATTTTATTTCCATTTAATCCATGCTCTTTGATTTGTTTTGGCAGGAGGTAGCTCTTTGCAATTTGCTTCTTCTCAAGCTCAGTATATCCAGCTATTGAGATGATCTCCATCCGATCTAAAAGCGGACCAGGAATCGTGCCTAGATTATTTGCCGTTGTCACAAACATCACCTTAGATAAATCATAAGGCTCTTCAATGTAGTGATCACTGAATGTATTGTTTTGTTCCGGATCAAGTACTTCTAAAAGTGCTGAAGAGGGATCTCCTCTGAAGTCTTGAGCCATCTTATCTATTTCATCTAATAAAAATACTGGATTAACCGTTCCAGCTTTTTTCATCCCTTGAATAAGGCGACCTGGCATCGCACCTACATATGTGCGTCTGTGGCCACGTATTTCAGCTTCGTCTCGAACTCCACCTAATGACATACGCACAAACTCACGATTTAGAGAGCGGGCAATAGAGCGCGCTAATGAGGTTTTTCCGACACCGGGAGGACCAGTTAGACATAGAATAGGACCTTTAAGCTCTTGAGTTAACTGACGAACAGCTAAATACTCCAATACTCGTTCTTTTACTTTTTCAAGACCATAGTGATCTTCATTTAAGATTTCTTCTGAACGAATCACATCAAGCTGATCATTTGTTTCTTTCACCCATGGAAGTTGGATAAGCCAATCTAAATACGTGCGTAATACTGAGCTTTCAGCAGAGCTTGCAGGCATTTTTTCAAAGCGATCTAATTCCTTAAGTGCTTTTTCCTTTGTAGTTGGAGGCATTTCAGTCGCTTCAATCTGCTCTCTGAGACTGCTCACTTCCCCAGTTCTACCATCTTTATCTCCAAGTTCTTTTTGAATGGCTTTCATTTGTTCACGTAAATAATACTCTTTTTGCGTTTTTTCCATAGACTTCTTCACGCGTTGACTGATTTTCTTCTCTAATCCTAAAACTTCCTGCTCATTATTTAAGATATCAATCAGTTTTACTAACCTAGCATGAATGGAGCTTGTTTCAAGAAGATCTTGTTTTTGCTGCAGTTTGAGTGGCAAATTAGCAGCAATTACATCAGTTAGACGCCCAGCTTCTGTGATATCGGCAACCACAGCCAACGTCTCAGCCGAGATCTTCTTCGAGAGTTTGGAGAACTGTTCAAACATCGCCATGACATGTCTCATCATCGCTTGTACTTCTGCTGTCACTTCTGTATCCTGCTCGTCAATCTTTGTAATCTCAACATGCAGGTATTTTTCATTTGTTATATATCGTTCAATTTTTGCTCGTTGAAGTCCTTCTACATGGATACGAACTGTACCATTTGAAAGCTTTGTCATTTCATTCACACGAGCTAATGTACCAACTGTATAGATATCATCTTCTGTTGGTTGGTCTAGCTTTATTTCCTTCTGAGTAGACAGAAAAATCTCTTGGTCATCTTCCATCGCTTGCTGTAAGGCCTCTACGGACTTCGTTCTTCCAACATCAAGATGAAGAACCATCTTTGGAAAAACCAACAATCCCCGCAAAGGCAGAAGCGGAATATGCCGTTTCTTTTCTGTTTCGACCATCCGCAAACACCTCCGAATTCCTGTTCCAGACAAAATCAGACGAGGATTAGTTTCTCCCTAGACCCTAATCCTCGTGCTGTTATCGTAGTCTATGCGTTCTTTACGTTTTACGCGCACACATATGGGCAATTCTTTTTCGTAACAAATAGCTTACTAATCATATCCAAGCACTTTCTCAATTCTATCTTATCCAGGTTTTTTTGTCTATTTATACAGATGTAGCAACGGAATCATCCAGCTTTGCCTGTGCAGGGATCGTTTCTTCTTTCACGGATGGAAGTAAGGCAAGCTCCAAGACTTCATCAAGAGTTCTTACAGGAATCACTTCTACTCCTTGAATTTCTTGTAGGATGGTCTCAGCATTTTCAAAAGGAATGAGGACTTTCGTTGCCCCTGCAAGCTTTGCCGCCTCAACCTTTGCTACTACGCCACCAATCGGCTTCACGTGACCTCTGATACTGAGTTCTCCAGTCATGGCTAGGTCATGCCTAATCGGTTGTTCGTGAATAGCTGAATAGATACCACAGGCAATCGCGATTCCAAGCTGAGGGTCCATCAACCGGCCCGCCTCCTGGGAAGTTCACATGGATATCATAATCAGACGTAGGAAGGCCCATTCTGCGTAAAACGGTTACCACATTTTCAACCGAACCTTTGGCCATGCTTTTTCTACGAATGGAGCGTGCTTGCGTTCCCGTACTCTCCTCTTCGGCAATACCTGTAATATTAATCGATCCCTTTTGCAAATGTGGGATGACATTCACCTCTATCTCAAGTAGTGCACCCATATTTGGACCGTAAACAGCTAATCCATTTACTAAACCAATTACAGACTCTTCATGAATTCTTTTCTCTGGACGTGGAGAAACCTGCCAAGCATGAAGCACCCATTCAATATCACTCACAGTAATCACCTTACGTCCATCAGCTAATGAGAGACCAGAAGCAATTTGAATAATATTTACGGTTTCGCGACCATTTGTAGCATATTTTGAAATTTTGCTTCCAGCTGTTTCCTCGAGTTCAAACTGAATTTTATCAGCAGCATTTTTAGCAATTTTTAAAATTTCCTCAGGCTTTAGTGCTCGAAAGTAAACTTCCATACATCTTGAACGGATCGCAGGAGGAATTTCTTCTGGGCGTCTTGTTGTGGCTGCAATTAAGCGAAAATCAGCCGGCAGTCCTTTTTGAAAAATCTCATGAATATGTTTAGGGATTTGCTGATTTTCTTCACTATAATAGACACTCTCCAAAAAGACTTTCCGATCCTCTAGTACCTTCAGCAGTTTGTTTTGCTGGATAGAGTGAAGTTCGCCAATTTCATCAATAAATAAAACTCCACCGTGAGCTTTAGATACTGCTCCCTGCTTCGGCTGTGGTATCCCTGCCTGACCCATTGCCCCTGCCCCCTGATAAATGGGATCGTGAACAGAACCAATAAGCGGATCAGCAATACCACGTTCATCAAAGCGGGCAGTCGTTCCATCTAATTCAACAAATACCGCCTCTTTTGCAAAAGGAGATCCAAGCATGAGTTTTAGCTTCCTTTAGAACAAGTCTAGCCGCTGCTGTTTTTCCTACACCAGGCGGGCCATAAATAATAACATGCTGTGGATTGGGACCACATAACGCTGCTTTTAAAGCGCGAACCCCTTCCTTCTGGCCAACAATATCTTCAAATCCTGTTGGACGAACTTTCTCAGACAAAGGCTCAGACAAGCTAATTGCGCGCATTTTTCTCAACTGTTCCATTTCTTTTTTGGATTCTTTGTCAATACTCACTCGTTGGCTACGTTGCCCCTTTAACAAATTCCAAAAATAAAGCCCAATCACAACTCCAAAAAACAGCTGTACCATTAAAACTATACTTGTCCAATTCACACTATTTCCTCCTGTCACTCACTAATCTTTGCTTAGTATGACCGAACCAGTGTGGACTCATTACCGCATATTTGACTATCTAATAGTAATTAATGGAAGAGATTGAATGATGCATGTGGATTAACAGGAGAAGGTAAAGAATTTAAAGTGCTTAAGCCATTCTAAATGAGGGTGAGCCTACGGTGATTGAGTGTACTTTATGTAGGATAAGAGGGGAGATATAGTTAAGTAAGCAAGATATCAGTAATGAGCGCCTGTTATTGGTAATGACCGCTCGTTATCGGTAATCACCGCTCGTTATCGGTAATGAGCACCCGTTATCGGTAATCAGCGCAAACAAAAAACGATCCTATAAACAGGATCGTTCTTTGTTTTTTCAATTACTTTTCATTAAGCACTTTCTTTTGGTTCTTTATTTGAGATGGTAATTTCTGTTCCATCATCTGTTTTTAGAATTGGCTCTGCGCCTTCAGTGATACATTTGTCGTGAATGATACATTTGACAATATCTTCTCTAGACGGTAGGTCAAACATAACATCAAGCATAATGCCCTCAATGATTGAGCGTAATCCACGTGCTCCTGTTTTGCGCTCAATGGCTTTATTTGCAATTTCAGTTAATGCATCTTCCGTGAACTCAAGCTCAACATCATCAAGTTCAAGTAACTTCTGATATTGCTTCACTAACGCATTTTTTGGTTGCGTTAAAATTTCAACAAGTGCTTGAGAGTCAAGTGGCTCTAAGCTAGAAATAACCGGCAAACGACCGATGAATTCTGGAATTAAACCAAAACGCAATAAATCCTCTGGAAGAACTTTTGCTAAGTATTCACCCGGCTTTAGCTCGTCTTGTTTGGTATCCGATCCAAATCCAATAATCTTTTTACCAAGACGACGTTTGATGATTGCCTCGATACCGTCAAATGCTCCTCCGCAGATAAATAGAACATTTGTTGTATCAATTTGAATAAATTCTTGATGAGGGTGCTTACGTCCACCTTGAGGCGGCACACTTGCAGTTGTTCCTTCAAGAATTTTCAACAGCGCTTGCTGAACACCTTCACCAGAAACATCACGTGTAATCGAAGGATTCTCAGATTTACGTGCTACTTTGTCAATTTCATCGATATAGATAATTCCTTTTTCTGCTTTCTCTACATCATAATCTGCTGCTTGGATCAGTTTAAGAAGAATATTCTCAACGTCTTCCCCAACATAGCCAACTTCCGTTAGAGATGTAGCATCAGCAACAGCAAAAGGAACATTCAGAATGCGTGCTAGTGTTTGAGCAAGCAACGTTTTACCGCTTCCTGTAGGTCCAATCATACAAATGTTACTTTTAGCCAGTTCAACCTCTTCAGAGCGGCTCAAAGAATTAATTCGCTTGTAATGATTATAAACCGCTACAGATAGTGATTTTTTGGCGCTACCTTGGCCAATAACATAATCATCTAACACTTCGCAGATTTCATATGGTTTTGGAATCTCTTGAAACTCTACTTCTTCTTCCGTTCCAAGCTCTTCCTCTACAATCTCTGTGCATAGTTCAATACATTCATCACATATATACACACCTGGTCCCGCAACAAGCTTGCGGACTTGGTCTTGAGTTTTTCCACAGAAAGAACATTTTAATTGTCCTTTTTCTTCGTTAAACTTAAACATGAGATCACCCCTCACAAAATATTGTATCATTCGCACTAATGTCATGACTATTTATATAGCTTCATCATGGATAGCACCCTAATTTCTAGAACCAAATTCCTCTTCAATGATTTCTGTACACATCTCTACACACTCATCACATATATACACACCTGGTCCGGCAATAATCTTACGGACTCGATCTTGCGTTTTACCGCAAAAAGAACACGATTGCTCTTTCTTACTTTGATTAAACACGAGATCACTCCTATAAACTAAACGATTTATCTAACAGATACAACTAATAAACCTTATACCCTTTGTTATGGTGTGATGAGTTTCAGCTATTGTAGCACAATTTCAATTGCCCTACACTCATTAACTACTTCTATGTACGTTTCTTTTAAAGCGTCTGTCATATGTTAGTTTATGTTCAGATACTGTATACATTCAAGATTCTTGGTCTAAAATCCTTTTTTTGCGAAAGATTTTTCATACAGTCTCTTAAGCATGTTCAAAAATCATGTTCAGCATACATAATAATCATTAGAAGAAAAACAAGGTGCGTCAGAGTCCGCACCTTGTTTTACTGTAATTCTTAAGCCGTTTTGCTTTCTTCTGCAATAAGATCAATTGCTTTTTGAATCTTAAGATCTGCTTTCAAGTTATCAAGTCCACCTTGAGCAGTAAAGATTGTACGGATCTCTTCAACTGAACGTTGATACATTTCAGCCATTTTTTCAAGCTCTTTATCAACATCAGCGTCTGATACTTCAATCTCTTCTTTGATAGAGATTGCTTCAAGTACTAGATTCGCTTTCACACGTTTACCAGCATCTTCTTTAAACTGCTCACGCATTGCTTCTTCATTTTGACCAGAGAATTGGTAGTACGTCGCAAGGTCCATACCTTGGCTTTGTAGACGTTGACCAAACTCTTGAAGCATACGATCTGTTTCTGTTGTAATCATTGATTCTGGAATATCAATTGTTGCATTTTCAGTTGCTTGCTCAATTAATGATTCGCGTGTTGCATTTTCAGCAGCGTCTTTCTTCTGCTTTTCTAGCTTTTCTTGTAATTCTTTTTTAAGCTCATCTAATGTTTCAACGTTTTCGTTCACGTCTTTAGCAAACTCGTCATTAAGCTCAGGAAGTTCTTTGCGCTTAATTTCGTGGATTTTCACTTTAAATGTAGCAGGTTGTCCAGCAAGATCCTCTGCGTGGTACTCTTCAGGGAATGTTACTTCAACATCCTTCTCATCTCCGGCTTTTAGACCAACTAACTGCTCTTCAAATCCTGGGATAAATGAGTTTGAACCAATTTCAAGTGAATAGTTCTCAGCAGTTCCGCCTTCAAATGCTTCACCATTAGCAAACCCTTCAAAGTCAAGAACAGCTGTATCGCCGTCTTCAATTGCACCATCTTCTATAACAACAAGCTCAGCTTGATGTCCTTGAAGATGCTTTAATTCACCATCGATATCTTCTTCTGTTACTTCTGTGTCTTGAGCTTCAACTTCAAGACCTTTGTATTCACCAAGCTCAACTTCAGGTTTAACTGTAACTGTAGCTTTAAAAATAAGCTCGCTACCTTTTTCCATTTTCTCAACGTCAATATCAGGACGATCAACTGGTGTAATTCAGCTTCATCAACTGCTGCTGCATATGCTTCAGGAAGAAGAATATCTAGTGCGTCTTGATAAAGTGATTCAACGCCAAATTGCTTTTCGAATAAACCGCGTGGTACTTTCCCTTTACGGAATCCTGGAATGTTAACCTTTTTTGATACTTTTTTAAATGCTTCATCTAATGCTGTTGTTACTTTTTCAGCTTCAACCTCTACTGTTAAAACTCCTTGGTTTCCTTCTTGCTTTTCCCATTTTGAACTCATACGTGTTCCCTCCAACTATATCTTCGTTCGTTAAAACGATTGATTTCCGTTATTCATGATTGACAACCACACTATTATAACATAAAGCCCTTGCTTTTCAATGGAAGCGCCTGAATTAACAGGGCGCTTGTTAAATTTTTTTTAACATATGTATCGATTATGTATCTGTTTCTTTTAAATCGGTTAAACCATTCCTAAAAATTTGTTTTTCTAATTCTTCAATTAGTTCTATTTTCTCAAGTGTTTCTGATAGTTCTGAATTGTATTGAGTTGCTATCTGTTCTTCACTATAATCACTTGCAATTCGGTCACAAGCAATCATATGAAAAGATGCAGCGTACACATCCTGTTCTTTTTTTTCAGGCAGGAAAGGAAAAAGGATCAGCAAATGCATGATCATCATTTGTGTAGCCATCTCATAGAGAATTGGATTTTCATGCTCTAGTTGTTCTGAAAGACGTTGTTTCATCTCACTCGCAAAAACGGACATTTGATCCTGACTTTTGAGCGTAGCAGGAATCACTTTTTTTGTTTGCCCTATTTTTGTAATGGTTACAACACTTTCAATCTCCCATTCCATTAAAAGTTGGAGAGCGTAACTTCTTAACAACAAATCTTTTTTGGGGTCTTCTATGTATGTAATTAAAGTTGGTGCCATCTGACGCTGATTTGCTTTGCTTAGGTATTGGATTGCTTGCCATTGCAATTCAGGATTATTTGACTGGAGTTTTACTGTTTCCTCGAATTCTACATCGCCTAACTCATTAGTTGACTGAATCGAATCAGTTAGGTACACATCTTCTGTCATCTGTCTGCTGAAATGAAGAAGCTTATAAAGACTTTCAGCGTGTTGAGGTGGAAAACGATTTTCTGCTAATACGGCATCTAGCAGTTCAATAACTTCCTCATAACGGGAAAGCTTGGACAAGTAAAGAGATATGTACTTGCAAATTTTCGAAATAATCGCCTGTTCCTTCTTTTAATAGCTTGTCTGTCATTCTGACTGCTTCTTCAAGTCGTCCTAGCTCAACCAAACTAAGCATCTTTCCAAACCGGACCTTTGGATTTTCAGGCTCAATCATTTCAGCTTGCTGAAAGTAGTCATACGCCAAGCTGACCTTCTTTAGCCTTAAGCGAATCCATACCTAACTCGAGTAGCCTTCGTACTAAGCCAGGATAAAGAATGATATTGTTTTCATTGTTTTGATGAGATTTGTCGGTCATTCGTTTTGCTCCCGCTCCTATTGGACTAGTCTTCGTTCAAATGTTAGGTAAAGTGTACCAGTTCATCCTTCCCAATACAAATGCATAAGCAACAGAACGTCAACCTTTAGAAAAATGGAGATATCTTTATACAAAGACATCTCCTCATTTTGGGTTATTTTACCCTTTATCTAGCTTCTTCAAACTCTTTTATTTTCTCTTCATGCACCAATGTTAACCCAATTTCATCCCAACCATTTATGAGCATTTTCTTCCAATATGGATCAATTTCAAAGCTAGCCTCAAATTCTCCACCTTTGATTGTTTGCTGCTCCAAATCAACAGTTAATGAATAGATTCCATTCTCTGCGTGTGCAAGTAATGTGTTAACCTTTTGCTCTTCAAGTCGAATCGGCAACATTCCATTTTTTACACAGTTATTATAAAAAATATCGGCAAAACTTGGCGCGATGATCACTCGAAACCCATAATCATGTAAGGACCAAGGAGCATGCTCTCTTGAAGAACCGCAACCAAAATTATTACCAGCAATTAAGATCGAAGCACCTGCTGCTTCCGGTTTGTTTAATGAAAACTCTGGATTATCGGTTCCATCTTCTAAAAAACGCCAATCAAAAAATAGAAATTGTCCAAATCCCGTTCTCTCAACCCTCTTTAGAAACTGCTTTGGAATGATTTGGTCTGTGTCGACATTTACACGGTTTAATGCTGCCGTTTGCCCTGTGTGAATTGTTAATGGCTCCATCTACCTCACCCTCTCTCAGAAGCTGCTACTTCAGACTTAAATGATCGTACATCTACAAAATGACCTGCAATCGCTGTTGCTGCCGCCATTTCAGGACTCACTAGGTGCGTACGGGAGCCTTTCCCTTGTCTTCCTTCAAAGTTACGGTTAGATGTGGACGCACAACGTTCCCCTTCAGGCACAACGTCAGGATTCATACTCAGACACATACTACAGCCTGATTCACGCCATTCAAATCCTGCTGCTTTAAATAGTTGATCCAATCCTTCTTTTTCCGCCTGCTTTTTAACACGCTGTGAACCAGGAACAACTAACGCACGAACGTGATCTGAAACTTTTTGTCCTTGTATGACTCCCGCTGCAGCTCTTAAATCACTGATACGAGAGTTTGTACAGGAGCCGATAAACACATGTTGTACTTTAATAGAAGAAATCGGTGTACCCGGTGTTAGGTCCATGTACTCTAACGCCTGCTCGATACCTCTTCTTTCCGATTCACTTGTCGCATCATCTGGAGATGGAACGGACTCGGAAATGCGCACTCCTTGCGAAGGATCTGTTCCCCAGGTTACCATCGGTTCAATCTCAGATGAATCAATTGTCACGGTCCGATCATAAACGGCTCCCTCATCTGTAGCAAGCTCACTCCACTGCTGCTTTGCCACTTCAAAGGCCTCACCTTGAGGCACATAAGTGCGTCCCTCTAAATAATCGAAAGTCACTTGGTCTGGACTGATTAAGCCAGCTTTAGCGCCTGCTTCAATTGACATATTACAAATGGTCATTCGCTCTTCCATCGTTAAACCACGAATCGCTTCGCCTGTAAATTCAATAATGGAACCTGTACCAACATCTACTCCAAGCTTAGAGATAATCGCTAAAATAACATCTTTTGCAGAAATACCAGTACCAAGCGCACCTGTTATACGTACCTCAAGTGTTTTAGGTTTCGATTGCCACAAGGATTGAGTGGCAAGAACGTGCTCAACCTCACTAGTACCAATTCCAAAAGCAATGGCACCAAATGCGCCATGAGTTGACGTATGACTATCTCCACACACAATGGTTTTACCCGGTTGTGTTAGTCCTAGCTCAGGACCAATTACATGAACTATGCCATTTTCAGGACTTCTAAGGTCAGCAATTTCCACTCCAAATTCTTTACAGTTTTCCGCAAGAGTGTCCATTTGTTTACGTGCGATCATATCAGTAATATCATAACGATTCACCGTTGGAACATTGTGATCCATTGTCGCAAACGTGAGATCTGGACGTCTTACCTTTCTGCCAGCTAAACGTAAGCCTTCAAACGCTTGTGGAGACGTTACTTCATGCACAAGATGTAAGTCTACATATAATAAGCTTGGTTTCCCCTCTTCTGCCGTCACTTCATGTGCATTCCATATTTTCTCGATAATTGTTTTAGGTGCCATTGCGATTCCTCCTCTTTTTGACATTGTTTATTTATTTGGTGCTTTTCGTTATATAGTGAAGAACTGTGTCCGTCATCTCAGTTGTGGACACTGCTTCTTGATTTCCATATACAAGGTCAGCCGTTCTAACGCCAGAATCTAATGCCTGGTTAATTGCATCCATAATTGCTTCAGACTCTAATTCCATTTTGAACGCATATTTAAGCATCATGGCAACAGAAGCGATGGTTGCTAATGGATTAGCTAATCCCTTACCAGCGATGTCCGGTGCCGATCCATGAATTGGTTCATAAATGCCTGGACCTTCTGCACTTAAGCTTGCTGATGGAAGTAAACCTAGTGATCCAGAGATCATCGATGCTTCATCACTTAGAATATCACCAAATAAATTTTCAGTTACCAATACGTCAAATTGACGCGGATTCCGAATCAACTGCATCGCAGCGTTATCTACAAGCATATGTTCAAGTGTGACGTTTGGAAATTCTTCTGCTATTTCATTGGCGATTTGTCTCCATAGTCTACTTGATTCCAAAACATTCGCTTTATCTACAGACATGACCTTACCGCCACGTACCTCTGCTAATTCAAAGGCCATACGAACAATTCGTTCAATTTCACTACGTTTGTATGAAAGAGTATCAACGGCTGCTTCTTCTCCGTCAACGTCCAAGCGCTCGCTCGGTTCACCAAAATAAAGACCACCCGTCAACTCCCTGACGATTAATAGATCAATGCCTCGCACAACCTCTTCTTTGATAGTAGACTCTGAAACCAAGCTATTATAGATAGAAACCGGACGTAAATTAGAGAATAACTGCAACTCTTTTCTAATTCTCAAAAGACCCTTTTCAGGACGAAGGTGTGCAGGATAGCTATCCCATTTTGGTCCACCGACCGCTCCTAGAAGAATGGCGTCAGACTCTCTACATAGGTCCAACGTTTCTTTCGGAAGTGGATCTTCAAACTGATCGACTGCAGTGCCTCCGATTGCTGCCGTTTGATAGTTAAATTTATGACCAAACTCAATTCCAATCTTATCTAAAACACGTGTTGCCTCTGTTACTACCTCAGGTCCAATTCCATCACCCGGTAGAAGCGTTATCGTTTTTTCCATAAATATAACTCTCCTATATGTTTACCTTGTTAGTTTGTTCCTGTCCGTAGACTTTACGGATTAACGTACGATTGATCGCGTTGATATATGCTTTTGCAGAAGCTTCAAGTACATCATGTGCCGTGCCTCTACCTGTTGATTCGAACCCTGCATATTTTACCTGAACATATACTTCGGCTAATGCGTCGCCGCCACCGTTAACAGATTGAATGCGATAGTCTTCCAAACTAACTGGTCCATCTATCATTCTCTCTAGCGTGTTATAGATTGCCTCAACACTTCCTGATCCCGTTGCAGCTTCTTGAGTAATGGCACCTGTTGGCAGTTTCATCGTAATCGCAGCAGTCGGAATATTGTTTGTTCCATAATTCACCTGAACGGTTTGAAGCTCATATGACTCTTGAATCGCATCTGTCATGGTTTCTGTCATTAGAGCAAATAAATCGTCTTCGGTTACTTCTTTTTTCTTATCACACAAGTCTTTAAACGCATCAAAGATTTGTTGGAATTGTACACTATCTCCGGCAAAGCCAAGCTCCGTTAGTTTTTCTTTAAATGCATGGCGTCCAGAATGTTTCCCAAGAACCATCGAACTTTCATTTACACCAACTAACTCCGGTGTAATAATTTCATAGGTTTCCTTGTTCTTAAGCATGCCGTCCTGATGGATGCCTGACTCATGTGCAAATGCGTTGGCTCCTACAACTGCTTTGTTACCCGGTACTGGCATATTGGCAAGCTTACTCACTAATGAGCTCGTTCGCTTAATTTCTTTTAATGTTAGTCCCGTGTCAGCATTATAATGATCCTTACGAATATTAAGCGCGACTGCAATTTCTTCTAACGCTGCGTTTCCGGCACGTTCACCAATACCATTTATTGTACATTCTACTTGCCCTGCACCATTTTGAATGGCTGCTAACGAGTTAGCTACTGCCATACCTAAGTCATTATGATTATGAGTCGACAAGATCACTTTCTCAATACTCGGCACATTTTGCTTCATATAAGCAAACATATTTCCAATTTCATACGGTGTTGTAAATCCAACTGTATCAGGCAAATTAATTACGGTAGCTCCAGCTTGAATAGCTTCTTCAACCAATCTAGCTAAAAAAGGAAGCTCCGCACGGCTTGCATCTTCTGCAGAAAATTGAACCTGAGGAAATTTTGATGCCGCTAGTTTAACGCTTTGAACAGCTTTTTCCACTACTTGATCAGGTGTCATGTTCAACTTATATTTCATATGAATAGGTGATGAGGCGATAAAGACATGAAGTCTAGGCTCTGCGCTATCCTTTAAGGCTTCCCAGGCTGTATCAATATCTGATTGGACAGCACGGGCAAGACCTGTGATAGAACAATCTTTAATCGTACGAGCAATTTGCTGAACCGATTGGAAATCTCCTTTTGAAGGTTGGAAAACCACCTCCATAATGTCCACTCCAAGTCGTTCAAGCTGCCTAGCGATCTCTAGCTTTTCTTCTTGGTTAAGATTAACCCCGGCAGATTGTTCGCCATCTCGCAATGTGGTGTCAAAAACATTAATTTTTCGCACTGCCCACCACTCCTTTTGATTTGCCTTTCACAAATGGCATCATTTCACGAAGCTCACGACCTACCACTTCGATTGGATGGTTTTTCTCTGCTTCATTGATTGCTGTATATTCAGGACGATTTGCTTGGTTTTCTAGGATCCAACCTTTTGCAAATTTACCTGTTTGGATATCTGAAAGAATGTCTTTCATTGCTTTTTTCGTTTCGTCTGTTACGATACGAGGTCCTGCTTGGAAATCTCCCCATTGAGCTGTATCAGAGATTGAATAACGCATTGTTTCAAGTCCACCCTCATACATTAAATCTACAATTAGCTTCAATTCATGTAAACACTCAAAGTAAGCTACTTCTGGTTGGTAACCAGCTTCTGTCAATGTTTCAAACCCTGCTTTTACAAGGGCGGCAGTTCCACCACATAGTACAGCTTGCTCACCGAATAGATCTGTTTCCGTTTCTTCTTTAAATGTTGTTTCTAGAACGCCAGCACGCGCTGCACCAATTTGTTTCGCATAAGCAAGAGCTGTGTCTTTAGCTTGGCCTGTCGCATCTTGGAATACAGCAATTAGTCCAGGTACACCTGCACCCTCTTCAAATGTACGACGAACAAGATGACCTGGTCCTTTAGGAGCAACTAAGAATACATCTACATCTGCAGGAGGAACGATTTGGTTAAAATGAATGTTAAAACCGTGTGCAAATACTAGTGATTTTCCTTTTGTTAATTCAGGCTCAATTTCATTTTTATAGATCGTAGGTTGATGCTCATCTGGAAGAAGAATCATGATAAGGTCTGCTTGTGCTGATGCGTCTCTAACTGTTTGTACGTCAAACCCATCCTCTGCTGCTTTATCCCATGACTTTCCTTTACGCAAACCAACTACTACTTGAACACCGCTTTCGCGAAGGTTTAGTGCGTGTGCATGACCTTGTGAACCATATCCAATGATTGCTACTGTTTTCCCTTGTAGTACTGATTCATTTACATCACCGTTATAATATACTTTTGCCATTTTAAAATCTCTCCTCTTTTGAATGAATTAGTTTTAGTTTTTTATATGTGGAATGTCACTTGTTCCCGTTAATTAATTAAACTGAGCCGGTTAGGGTCAGAGAGTACCTTTTTGGAGCTACGACTTAAGGCGGTTTCACCTGTTCGTGCTAATTCTTTGATTCCATATGGTCGAAGCAAGTCAATGAGAGCTTCGACTTTTTCGTGATCACCAACAACTTGCAATGTCATACTCTCGCGTCCAATATCAATCGTCGAAGCACGGAATGTATTAACAAGTGCTGAAATTTCCCCACGTTGCTCCGGGAAAGCCACAATTTTAATTAAGGCAAGTTCACGGGCAATGATCGATTCATCTGTAATGTCTTTTACCTTTAGAACATCTACTTGTTTGTGGAGCTGCTTAAGCACCTGTTCAATGTTATTCATCGTGTCAGCAACGACAACAAACGTCATTCTTGATACGGAAGGGTTCTCTGTAATGCCAACTGTGATACTTTCAATATTAAAATGTCTTCTAGCAAATAGTCCGGTGATCCGATTTAGTACACCGGAGCTATTGTTTACAAGTGTGGAAACCGTTCGCTTCATGGTTTTACCCCCTCCATTTGGTGGTGTCCTTTGCCCGGACAGATCATTGGGTAGACATTCTCATCTTTTGCTACTCTAAAGTCCATTAAGACTGGTCCATCATGAGCAAGCATTTCATCAATTGCTGATTCCATGTCTTTTAATTCATCAACCCGCATCGCTTTAATTGAATAAGCTTCAGCAAGTTTGACAAAGTCGGGCTGTATCGGGAACAAGGAATTAGAATAACGTTCTCCATGGAACAATTGCTGCCATTGACGAACCATTCCGAGTGATGCATTGTTCACAATCACAATTTTGACTGGGAGATTTAGTTCCTGCAGAATCGACAGTTCTTGTAACGTCATTTGGAACCCTGCGTCTCCAATAACTGAGACAACGGTTGATTTTGGTTCTGCAATTTGTGCACCAATCGCCGCTGGGAACCCAAATCCCATTGTTCCAAGACCACCTGAAGTGACCCAACGATTCGGCTTATCAAATTTATAGAACTGAGCCGACCACATTTGATGGTTGGCCAACATCCGTTGTCACAATCGCCTCGCCTTTTGTTTTTTCGTAAATTTTTTCAATTAAATGCTGTGGTTTGATGATTTCGTTTTCTTGCTTATACCAAAGCGGATAATCTGATTTCATTTTTTGTAAATCAGCCTTCCAAACGGCATGCTCTGCTTGCTCTCCATCTTCAGCAATCAACAGTTTCAGAGCTTCTTTAGCATCTCCAACAACCGGAATCTGGGTTTCGATATTTTTACCAATCTCAGTTGGATCAACATCAATATGAGCAACCGTTGCATACGGCGCAAAATAGTCAAGCTTTCCTGTTAAACGATCATCAAATCGAGCGCCAATATTAATCAGTAAGTCGGCTTCATGCAAAGCCATATTGGCTGCATATGTCCCGTGCATCCCTGCCATTCCTAGATGTAATTCGTGATTACCAGGAAAGTTTCCAAGACCAAGCAAAGTATTAACAACAGGAATTTGTTGTTGTTCAACATACTCAGCTAGTTGCTCACTTGCTTTAGCATGTAAGATACCGGCACCCGCTAAAATAACTGGTTTTTTTGCATTTGAAACTGCCTCAGCAAGCTTACGAATCTGTTGTCGATTCGGTATAACTGTTGGCTGATAACCTGGAAGATTCACTTCCTTACTGTAATCAAACAATCCCGAATCCTGTGACACATCCTTTGGTAGGTCGATTAGAACTGGACCTGGTCGACCCGTTGTTGCAATGTGAAAAGCTTCTTTAATGATTCTCGGAAATTCCTCTACCGAGCGAACTTGGTAGTTATGTTTTGTGATTGGCATGGTAATACCTAACATATCAGCCTCTTGAAAAGCATCTGTACCAATAACTGATTTTGCAACTTGCCCCGTAATAACCACAAGCGGAAGGGAGTCGATCATCGCATCAGCAATTCCTGTGACAACATTTGTTGCTCCAGGACCAGATGTGACAACACAGACACCAGGCTTACCAGATACTCTTGCGTAGCCTTCTGCTGCGTGAATTGCCCCTTGTTCATGTCTCGCCAGGATATGCCTGATCCCTGTTTTATAAATCTCATCATAAGTTGGAAGGATGGCACCTCCTGGATAACCAAAGATGACTTCAACGTTCTCTTTTGCTAATGCCTCAATAAGCATGCCTGACCCCGACAGTTCTTTAGGTGCCTCAGTGTTCTCAAGGTTCATAACAACTTCCTGATTCTTTGTTTTTGTTGACATCTTTGCTCCTCCTTTTTGAGTTCGTAAGCGTATGGGATATTTATTTAAAAAACAAAAAAATCTTTCCGCGCCCAACAAGCCACGATTGTAGCTGAAGGGGCGAAAAGATTTACTTTTCACGGTACCACCCTAGTTCACCGAAATCTATTCGGTCTCATGGACAGAAGTTCTGTCCGTTTTAATAACGAGTGTTGGTACACCCGGTCTTCTTATTAAAGCAGTGATTGTCACTGCCTGTTCAGATAGACTCTCTGAGGTGAGTTTCAGAACATCCTCTGCACCGTTTCTCAGCAACACGGCTCTCTTTAGCAGAATGATTATTCTTACTTTCCTCATCAACGATTTAACGATTAAATTTTCATAACTCCACCTGTGTTAGCAGATGTGACTAACTTTGAATAACGAGCAAGATAACCCTTTTTCACTTTCGGCTCAGGCTCAGTCCAACCAACCTTACGACGAGCAAGCTCTTCTTCATCAACGAGCAGATGAATTCCTCGATTCGGAAGATCAATCTTAATTTTGTCTCCATTTTCAACAAAGGCAATTGGTCCACCTTCTGCCGCTTCCGGAGAAATATGACCAATGGAGATGCCTCGAGATGCTCCTGAGAAGCGACCATCTGTGATCAGAGCTACCTTTGTACCAAGCCCTCTACCTTGGATCGCTGACGTTGGTGCAAGCATTTCCGGCATTCCCGGACCGCCTTTTGGTCCTTCGGTACGAATAACAACGACGTGACCTTCTTTAACTTCA
This sequence comes from Alkalicoccobacillus plakortidis, assembly GCF_023703085.1. NCBI lineage: Bacteria > Bacillati > Bacillota > Bacilli > Caryophanales > Bacillaceae > Shouchella > Shouchella oshimensis. The sequence continues at coordinate 1,239,913 of NZ_JAMQJY010000001.1, forward strand.
CCTTTATTTATCTTTTCTTGCGCTTCTTCTTGAGATTCAAAGACAATCGCTTCTCCTTCAAAAACTTGGATTGAAGGATCAACTGCACCTACTTTAATAACTGCCCCGTCTGGTGCAAGATTACCAAACAAAATGGATAATCCACCCACTGGACTATATGCTGTGTCTTTGTCCCTTATAACCTCTTTATTTGTTACTTCTGCATCTTTCACATTTTCATAGAGGCTTTTTCCGGAAATCGTAATTCGATCCGGATGAACCGCACCCTCGATTTCACAGAGTTGTTTGATAATTGCACTTACACCACCAGCTTGGTGAACATCATCCATCGAATAATCTGATGCTGGGCTGATTTTACAAAGATACGGAATCCTTTCAGCAACTGTATTAATTCGATTCATGTCATATTCAACTTCTGCTTCATGAGCAATAGCTAATGTATGAAGGACTGTGTTTGTCGATCCACCCATTGCCATATCTAAAGCAAATGCATCATCAATGGTTTCTTGTGTAATAATATCTCTTGGTTTAATATCTTTTTCAATCAGGTTCATCAAGTGCTTTGCAGCGTCCTTAATCAACTGATGACGTTTTTCTGATGTAGCAACAATTGTTCCATTACCCGGAAGTGCTAATCCAAGCATCTCCATTAGCGAGTTCATGGAATTTGCTGTGAACATTCCTGAACATGATCCACAAGTTGGACAGGCCTGCTGTTCAATTTCAAGCAGTTCTTCTCTTGTCATTTTACCGGATGAGAAAGCTCCAACGCCTTCAAAAACGGATACAAGCGACAAGCTCTGACCTTCTTTTGTACGTCCGGCTTCCATTGGTCCACCAGAGACAAAAACAGAAGGAACATTCGTCCTAACGGATGCCATCAACATACCTGGTGTAATCTTGTCACAGTTCGGAATATAAAACACTCCATCAAACCAATGCGCATTTATAACGGTCTCAGCAGCATCACAGATAATCTCTCTACTTGGGAGAGAATATCTCATCCCGATGTGACCCATTGCAATTCCATCGTCAACACCAATTGTGTTGAATTCGAATGGTATCCCACCGGCTTCAATAATCGCTTGTTTTGCAACTTCAGCAAATTTATTCAGGTGCATATGACCTGGTATAATATCAATATATGAATTACAAACACCGATAAACGGTTTGTCCATATCCTCTTCACTAACACCGGCTGCTCTAAGTAAGCTTCTATGCGGTGCACGATCAATACCCTTTTTAATCATGTCACTTCTCATTGCTACCCGCTCCCACTTCACTGTAATCTCTGTTATAGCCATGTTAAACATTGTCATGGGCAAAACATTAAGTCATTCTAATTATTCGGTGATCTTTTACTAGAGCTCTTTGTTAACATTTCTTACGTCCTTACTTAAAAGTGTTTCGTTATTGAGACTTATCATACGCCTCTTATATGCGAGGGTCAACCATTTTCACGAAAATAATTTGATAATTTAGATAGATTCGTTATAATGTATGCGGTTACATACTATTCATTAAAAAGTTTTAGCTATTTTCAAAAATTCTGTCATATTTTTTTGAAAATAGGGCATAGTACAATTAGGTGATGACAATGAAACGATTAAAACGTTTTTTTCAGAGAATTTCTTTTATTAAACCATTTTTACTTGTGTTTAATCCAAAACCGCTAAACCATCTAGTGCTCGTGACAGACAGTTGGAGAAGATGTCCTGATGTAATGGATAAAAAATTGTGTGAAATCCTCCATCAACGCAACTTGTATCCAACACCTAACCAAACGATTTATGGCGTTCATACGAATGTCGCTCTCATTCCTTACAGGTTAGCTTTTGTAAAAGCTAGTTCACAAGCTAAGCAGGAACGGATCAAACGAGTGTTGCAAAAAAAGGGTGGACGGTGTACTTCTATACACCTGAAAATGTAAATAATAGCGACCCTTCTTGGCTCCAAGCAATCACAACACATTCAAATAATACAAAAAACGCCTATTTGCAAACATAAGTTGCAAAAGGCGTTTTTTGTATTACGTATGTAAAAAAGATAATCCTGACGTCCCAGGAGAGATTCGAACTCCCGACCGACGCCTTAGAAGGGCGTTGCTCTATCCAGCTGAGCTACTAGGACAAAATCGAAAAGCGGGTGATGAGAATCGAACTCACATCATCAGCTTGGAAGGCTGAGGTTTTACCACTAAACTACACCCGCATCATGGTTTGAATCGCTTTTCAAAAAGAAATATCAGCGACGAATATAAATATACTCCATTAATCGATTTTTGTCAATAAGTTATGTCATATTCTTCTTGAAAAGTTGTATAAACCGCTTCAAGCTTGCGTTGCAACACACTTTTTACCGACTCCTAAAAGAAGCCGTCCCTTGGCTTTTCCTTCTAGTTGTTTTTGCGTGGAAATGTTCCGCCAAGCTCTGGCATCTCTTGACCGTCATACGTATAGTATGTGACTTCAATCGTAGCATCCGTTAATTCACAGATACAGTACGTTTGGTCTCTGCGACCAGAAGGCAGACGAATACTTCCAGGATTGATAAATACAATGCCTTTTTCTTGAAAACAAGTAGCGACATGAGTATGACCAAAGCTGGCCACATCTGCGCCAACTTCTTCCGCTCTTAAAACAAGTGATTGCAAGTGGCTTTTCACCTGATAGAGGTGTCCGTGTGTGAAATACATACGTCCATTATTTGTGTCTTCGATCCATTCTTCTGGAAAATCTTGACCCATGTCACAATTGCCTTTGACGGAAATAACTCCAGCAAGCGGCCCTTGATTAGGGACAAGCTCAGAATCTCCACAGTGAAAAATCTGATCCACTTCATCACGTTTCGTTACTAATAATTGTTCTAGCTCATCTGTCCATCCATGGCTATCACTAATAATAAGTGCTTTCATTGTTGCGTATCCTCCTTACAGATCAAATAAGTATTTATATCTTAAGAGTTCTTGAATTGCTTTTCCACGGTGGCTGCGCTCATTTTTCTCTTCTGATGAGATTTCTGCAGCGGTTTGACCAAGTGCAGGTACATAGAATACAGGATCATATCCAAAGCCTGCGTCTCCGGATGGCGTCAAAGCAATCGAACCTTCAAACTGCCCCTTAAAATAAATAGTCTCTTCACCTGGCTGTGCTACAGCCATCACACAAATAAATCTTGCTGTCCGCTCAGCTTCTGGCACATCCTTCAGCTCATGAAGAAGCTTTGTGATGTTCGCTGCATCATCCTTCTCTTCTCCTGCGTATCTTGCAGAATAGATTCCAGGTGCACCATTTAGAGCATCTACCTCTAATCCAGAATCATCCGCAATGACCGTTCGGTTCAACAGTGAAGACAATGTCTCCGCTTTAATCGCTGCATTTTCGTGAAACGTTAGTCCGTCTTCTGGAATATCAGGGATTTTCGGATAATCAAGCAGAGACTTTATGACTGTTCCATTCCCTTCAAGCAGCTGCTTAAACTCTTTTATTTTTCCTTTATTGGTTGTGGCGATGATGAGTTCAGATGTCATCTGTATTCACTCCTTTTGTCTCCTGGATACGGTCACTTGTTTTACCAAGCTTATGCTGTTGCTCGGAAATGAGTTCCTTAATTCCTTTTTCCGCCACATCGAGCATAGCTGTAAGTTCACTTCTTGAAAATACAGCTTCCTCTCCTGTTCCTTGGATTTCTACCAATGCTCCGCTTCCCGTCATAACCACATTCATATCAACGTCAGCGTTTGAGTCTTCCTCATAGCATAAATCAAGTAGGATCTGTTTCGAAGCATTTATGCCAACAGAAATAGCTGCCAAATAATCCTTGACTGGCCACTCCGATATTCTTTCTTCTGTTAATGCTTTTTCAAAGGCCAAACACATCGCTGTAAATGCACCTGTGATCGCAGCCGTTCTCGTTCCACCATCTGCCTGTATGACGTCACAATCAATCCAGACTGTTTTTTCGCCCATTTTCTTAAGGTCAACAACTGTACGTAACGCACGGCCAATTAGTCTTTGTATTTCCATCGTTCGACCTGTCACTTTTCCTTTAGAGGATTCGCGAATTGTTCGCTCAGCGGTTGCTCTTGGCAACATCGCATACTCAGCTGTGATCCATCCCTTGCCTTTACCCCTGAGAAAAGGAGGGACCCGATCTTCTATTGTCGCATTACAGATTACTTTTGTGTCTCCTACTGAGATCAATACAGAACCCTCTGGGTGTTTTGTAAAATGAAGCTCTAGCTCCACAGGTCGTTGTTCATTTGTTTGTCTTCCATCTATTCGCATCATTCATATCGATCCTTTTCTATTCAAAAAATGAAAAGAGAAGGGCTGACAGCTCCTTCTCTACCTCTATCTATTATAAAGTCTCCCCTTAAAAACGCAAAGGTAAAAGCAAAAACATTTTATAAAGACTGCTCATTTACTTGTTTTGGTCTCGAAACTGGTTCTGCAGGTTCGCCGTCTTGATTTAATACAGACGCCTCTCCATTCACCTCAACAGAGATTTTATCGACTCCCGTTTGCTCTGTTAATGTAAGAGCCAACATGTTTAGGACATCCTCTGATACTGACATGTTTTCAATACTTTCAAATATATGTTCGTTGAAGTTTAAGGTTAACGTACCATCCTTTACTTCTGGTTGATTTAGCAGATTCACTTTTGATTGAATCTCAGAAACTAAGCCTGTTCCAATCGATGGACCGTCTATTAATTCTTTAACGGCAGCTGTTAGTGCATCATCTCCAGCCTCTACCCTTCTGGTCACTGGCACATAATAAGTAGATTCCCCTTGGTGCCCTAAGAAATAGAGTACAACTTCCTCACTGTTCACAAGGTCCACAACCTGGTTTGACTCAAGATTAATGCCATCGGAGCGACTAACACCATCTCCAATCGGCGTTTTATTAAGTGGCATTACCTCTTGATCATATCCATTTATACGAATTTGCACTTTTTCTACGGATTCAAACTGAGTTAATGTCCACGTAATCGCTTGAAGAATCTGCTGCTCTTTATTTGCATCGTAAAATTCAAATTCCTTTGAAAAGTCAGCAACTGCTGTTTTTTCATCTTCTTTTAAATTGACATCTACACTTGTTCCAGGCGGAAGTACTGCTTGAAACCCACTAGGTAACAATTCATCTACCGGACCATCTTGAACTAAGTATTCAAGAGATTGCTTTAATACGCCCTCTTGTTTTGGAAGAGTTAATGTTTGCGGCACAACTAATCCGTTTGCATCAAGAAGGTATAACTCCCGTTGAACCGTCTCTGTAGCTGCGTCCGTTTGTCCTTCACCTTCTTCACCTTCTTCACCTTCTTCTGCCTCTTCCGTTTCTTCTCCTGTTTCATCTAAATCTATTTGTTCGCCCTCTTCCACGTAATTAACTTGAGGTTTATCCAAATCTGTTGCCGCATCTTTTGATCCAAATGAACACCCAGTCGTAATGAGTGTAGCCACAATAAAAAGCGGAACGCCCATTTTCAAGTATTTACGCATTCATGTTCCCTCCCTTAATGGTTTGTACTTTCATGTATACGAGCCTTTAAGAGATTTAGACCAAGCAAACTTTAGACAAACCTTTTTCTGCACAAAAAAAGACAGTGAACATCTATTGAGGTTCACTGTCTAACTCTTACTAGTAATCTATAGATCAATGTTAATCGTTTGCACCTGACCGACATCCATCTCTAGCCACTGATCTGCTAATCGTTTAAATAACTCTTCTTCACCTGTTGTAAAAAAGGTATGACGAGGAATTCGTTCATCAGTATAGGCCGTCTCTGCATGATAGAGCAGCCCGCTAACTTCTCTTGCCGTTTCTTCTCCAGAAGAGATTAAAGAGATATCAGATCCTGCCCATTCTTTGATGAGTGGGGTAAGTAATGGATAATGGGTACACCCTAAAATTAGCGTATCAAAGTTTTTTCTTGATAAAGGCTGTAATGTATGTGAAACGATCCTTTTTGCTTCTTCACCTGAAAATATCCCTTGTTCTACAAGCGGGACAAATGGAGGGCATGCAAGACTTTCTACTTGAACATTGCTATTAATAGCTGATAGCGCCTTTGAATACGCTCCACTAGCAATGGTACCAGTTGTACCAATGACCGCGACATGCTCTTTTTTTGTTGCTTTCAGTGCACTGGATGCGCCTGGATAGATAACTCCAACTACAGGAATATCTAGTGCCTTTTTTACTTCCTCTAGCACTACTGCTGCAGCGGTGTTACATGCAATAACAAGCATTTTAATATTTTTAGTTTGTAGATACGTAATCATTTGCCACGTAAACGTTCGTACTTCCTCTTGTGGTCGTGGACCATAAGGACAACGCTTTGAATCGCCTACATACACAATCTCCTCTTTCGGCAGCTGTCGCATTAATTCTTTTGCGACTGTTAATCCACCAAGGCCTGAATCAATGACTCCAATCGGTCTATCCAACGTGTCTCCCTCAATTTCTATCTATATGTTACTAGCCACCTATGATGTCTTGGTTGATTTTACTACTTTCATTTGGTCATGGAGTAAGCTTAGACTCTGTTCGAGCGTGTCCACTTGCTCAGCAGTAAAATCTGCTAGAATATTTTCTAAATAATCCTGTCTTTTTAAAATCACTTCTTGAATAATCGTTTTTCCTTTTTCTGCAGATGGATACGAACCACTCTGCGATCATTTGCATCCTTCACACGGGCAACTAACTCGCTTTTTTCCATCCGATCAATTAGATCTGTCGTTGTACTAAAAGCTAAGTACATACTGGTGGATAGTTCTCCAATTGTCATGTCACCTTTTTCATTTAACCATTGAAGTGCCACAAACTGTGGGGGGGTTATAGGGAATTGAGAAAGTATAACTCTTCCTTTTTGTTTGACCATATCTGCTACTCTGCGTAATGATCGCTCAATATCTTCAATTTGATCATGGTTCAATTATCGCACCTCCTATTCATAACGGTTCTATATCTATTCATTATTTTCTCTTTTTTCATATAGGAATTCAAGTCTTACTAACAAAAGACTTGAAATGTCCATGTCTAGCCACAAAAAAACGGACAACCAAATCGGCGTCCGTTTTTCAAATTCATTACTCAGTGATGTATTCTGCTTTAACAAGCTGAGCCACTTCATCTGCCGTATCTAGCTCAAGAGCCTTTTGGGCAAAATCTGCCAATTCTTTTTTAGACAGCTTTAATAGCTGGCTTCTAGCTTGGCAGGATAGACGTTGCACTCATACTAAACTCATCTAGGCCTAATCCAAGTAATAACGGAATAGCTATTTCATCCCAAGCCATTTCTCCGCACATACCAACCCATTTGCCTTCTTTATGAGCAGCCTTAATAACCATTTCAACCAGACGCAAAATAGCTGGATGATAAGGCTGATACAAATAAGACACTTGTTGATTCATACGATCCGCTGCAAAAGTATACTGAATCAAATCATTTGTTCCAATACTAAAGAAGTCAACTTCTTTAGCAAATTGAGGTGCAGCAACGGCTGTAGATGGAATCTCAACCATAATACCTACCTCAATTGAATCAGAAACAGTCACTCCCTCAGAAATAAGCTTGTCCTTTTCTTCGTTAAGCAATGCTTTCGCTTGACGTAACTCTTCAAGAACGGCAATCATTGGGAACATGATTTTTAGATTTCCATATGCACTTGCACGAAGAAGAGCACGAAGCTGAACACGGAATAGGTCCTGTTGCTCAAGACAAAGTCTAATTGCACGGAAACCTAAAAATGGGTTCATTTCTTTAGGAAGATCTAAATAAGGAAGTTCTTTGTCGCCACCGATATCTAATGTACGGATGACAACTGGTTTCCCTTCCATTCGTTCAACGACTTCTTTATACGCCTCAAACTGCTCGTCCTCTGAAGGAAGATTTTCTCGACCCATATAAAGAAATTCAGTACGGTACAGACCAATTCCCTCTGCCCCATTTGCGATCACACCATCTAAATCTTTTGGTGTTCCGATGTTTGCAGCAAGCTCCACATGTTCACCATCAGACGTAGTTGTTTGATCATTCACAAGCTTAGCCCACTCGTCTTTTTGCTTTTGGAAATCAGCTTTCTTTTGTTTAAACGTAGCCAATACATCCTCAGATGGGTTGATAACAACCTCACCATCAATGCCGTCCACAACTACAATGTCGCCGGTTTTAATTGACTTTGTGGCTTCTTTTGTACCAACAACTGCAGGAATTTCAAGTGAACGAGACATGATTGCAGAATGGGATGTACGACCGCCAATATCTGTAGCAAACCCTTTTATAAAAAGAGGATTTAGCTGTGCAGTATCTGATGGTGTAAGGTCTTCAGCAATGACAATCGTTTCTTCAGTAATTGTAGCAAGTGAACCTGCTTCAATACCTAGAAGATGACCAATCACACGTCTAGAGACATCACGAATATCCGAAGCACGTTCTTTCATATATTCATTATCCATATTTTCGAAAATAGTTATAAATTGATCTGCTACTTCATTAAGAGCAAATTCAGCGTTACGTTTCTCATTCGTAATCTTATCCTTAACTGAATCAATTAACTCGGGGTCACTTAAGACCAAGCAAATGGGCTGCAAATATTTCAGCCTTATCTGCACCAAGATTTTGTTCAGTTTTATCTTTAATGGCAGATAGCTCTTCCTTCGACAATCTGAGAGCGTCTTCAAAACGATTAATCTCAGCACTTGGGTCAGATGCTTCTGAAGAGCTGATCGTGAAATCAGGCTCTTCATGCACATAGGCCTTTGCAATTGCAATGCCTTGGGAAGCAGCTATGCCAGTAATTACCTGTGGCATGTGTTATTCCCCTAACTCGTTTTTAATGATTTCTTCAATTGCAGCAAGTGCATCATCTGCATCTGATCCGTCAGCTTTAATTGTCACTTCTGCACCTTGGCCAACACCAAGAGACATAACACCCATAATGGATTTAAGATTTACAGACTTCCCTTTATACTCAAGAGTAATATCTGAAGAGAATTGCCCAGCCTTATTTACAAGTTGTGTTGCCGGACGAGCATGAATTCCTGTTTCTGCTGTAATCTTATACGTTTTTTCTGCCATAATGAATCAGCCTCTTTTCTTAAAATAGTTTAAAAATGCAGGTTCATTTAGACGTGTAGCTTATTATATGCTAAACATCTTTACAATCACCCATTTAGTTCAAAAAAAAGAATAGCATATTCCCGATAAATAGAACAGACTTTTTATCTGGACGACTGAAGCCCACACTGCTCTGATCCGAACCGTTCCATGCCTCTTTTTAACCTAAGTACATGTATTTCGCTTCTCTTCTGCATGAGAAGATCTAATAAAAACCTTTAGAAGCCACGCGTAGCAGTAGATCATGAACAGTATATCATACACAAAATTTAATTATCAATCATAAGTCTTAGTGTTCATCCTTTTTTTAAGATAATACTTAAAAAATTCATGAAGATGAGACAAAAAGGACGAAGGATGAAGGGCGATACCAAAAAAGTTATGATCAGAACCAAGAAGGATTGCCGATTCAGCAAGATAGGAGCCGGGGTAGCAAGAGAAATTAACGAAACATCAAGAGGAATCAAGCTTTTACCAAGCTCCGTGCCTCTACTCCAAGAAAAATCGCGGTGGGAGCAAGAGCCTCTCTACCTTAGCAAGAGAACGGGCAACTTTAGCAAGAACTTCCTACAGCGCACCAAGAGACTTCTCCCTATACCAAGCCGTTCCTCGCCACACTAGAGCAGAATGTCTGCAGATACCTTCCTCCATCCCTTTTATCGAAAATCAAAACGACGAACAATCCACTGTTCAGGATCATTCGCCGTTTTTAGGTTATCCGTAAACTACTAACTATTCATATTTCAACGCATCAACAGGTTGTAGTTTTGAGGCTTTGATAGATGGCAACAGTCCAAAAATGACGCCAACTAACATTGAGAACACTAATGCTCCAACGATTGCTGAGATGGAAATATAAAATGGCATGTTCATGATATTAGAGACAATTTTTGCTGCTCCAATTCCAAGCAGTACTCCTAAAGCTCCACCTACACTTGTTAACACAATGGCTTCTGTTAGAAATTGCATTAAGATCATGTAGCGTTTTGCACCTAGTGCTTTTTTAATACCAATCTCTCTTGTACGCTCTGTTACTGACACTAACATGATGTTCATGACACCGATACCACCGACTAATAATGAAATGCTTGCAATGCCGCCAAGCAAAAAGGCAAATGTCTGATTCGCTGCTTCTAGATCTTCTGTAATTGCTTGAAGATCAGGAATTCGGTACGTAGCTGTTTCCAAATCGGACAGATCGGCATTCAGATAGCTTGCAGTCATTTCACCTGCCTGCTGGATCGTATCAGTTGAAACGGCTTTTACTAAGATCTGAGTAGGCGCATCATAACCATTAATTAGTGGCCAAATCGCTTTAGACACATACATTTTTGGTTGCGGCCAGTCATCAAAATACGGATCATCCATTGGTTTTTTATCTGTAAAGACACCAACAACTCTAAAAGGAGTTCCTTTTAAGTCAATACTTTGTCCAACAGCTTCTCCACCATCAAATAATTCATTTCTCGCGTCATCATTAATCATGATTAACTGTGAGGTTGCATTTAATTCCTCTTCGGATAACATTCTTCCTTCAAGTAATTCAATTGGAAACAAATCAAAGTAGGTACTATCAACCGCATACGTCTCTGGATAGGATGTGTTCATTTGATGATACGTCTCTGGACCCCATGTTTTATGAAACAATGCAATCGTTTCAACAACAGGATCAGCTTTGATTGTATCTAAAGTATCCTCTGTGACTGGTGGTGCTGAGAGATATGTCTCTCCTCCACCCCAATAGTCATCTTGGCCACTATTCATTTGGTCCTCGTACGTGACCTGAATCGTATTGTTCCCCATTCCGATAATACTTCTTTTAAGCACTTCACTTTGCCCTTGTATCATGGAAACAATGGCGATAATCGCCGCTATTCCAATGATGACTCCAAGCATCGTGAGGATTGAACGCATCTTATGTGCAAAGATGGATTGAAAGGACAGCTTAATGTTCTCAAGCATGCACAGGCTCTCCCTTCTCTTCCACAAACAGCTGACCATCTCGAATATATATCGTTCGATCCGCTTTTTCGGCTACTTCTTTATCGTGAGTAATCATAACAATAGTGATGCCTTCTTTATTTAACTCTGTAAAAAGATCAAGAATTTGCTCACTCGTTTTTGTATCAAGTGCACCGGTTGGCTCATCTGCGAGAATAAAAGAAGGTTCATTAACTAATGCGCGCGCAATCGCTACTCGCTGTTTTTGCCCTCCTGATAAACTCGATGGTTTAAAGGATGCCCTCTCCGCTAAACCAACCTTATCTAACACGTCCTTCGCTTTTTCGCGACGAACCTTTTTCTTAATTCCACTATAAATAAGCGGCATCTCTACATTTTGTTGTGCTGTCAATCGTGGCATCAGATGAAAGGTTTGAAAAACAAACCCAATCGAACGGTTTCGAATCTCAGCAAGAAAGCTATCCTTTCCTACAAGCATATTAACAGCATCTAATGCATAGTCACCAGAGGTTGGTTTATCTAAACAACCGAGAATGTTCATTAACGTTGATTTGCCTGAGCCTGATGGGCCCATAATGGCTACGAATTCACCTTTTTCAATCGTTAGGTTAATATCCTTTAAAATCGGTACTTCTTCTTTACCTAATTTATAAGACTTGAAGATTTTAGTCAGCTTAATCATAATAAACTTCCTCTTCAAATAATGTTGCTTCTTGTCCCTCAGTTGGAGCAGGCTCAGGATATGTGATATAGTCTTCACTTATTAAGCCACTCAAAATCTCGACCGTGTACATTTCTTCGTTGAATTCTCCTACTTCAACTTCCTGCTTCATCCACGTCTGTTCGTCGCTTATCTTCCAAACATATGAGACGCCATCTTCTTCAAATGTCCAATCTTGACCAATCATAACTTGATCAGATGTATCTTCAACCTCTGCCATCATTGGTTCTACGTTTACATGATAGCCAATCTCAAGGCCCTCATGTTCAGGTAGAACGACAGTAAATGGATATTTAGAGGTTTGAGGATTACTTTCTTCATATCCATAATATTCTTCGTTTTCGCTAGATACAGGTAGTTTTCCGATCTCTGTAACTGTGCCTACCCATTCGCCTTCTTGTCCATTTTTAGCTGTAATTAACACTTCTGTTCCTTCTTCTAATGTTCCTATTAGTAGTTCATTAATTTGACTTTTAATTAAGTAATCACCATTGGTTACAATTTGAATAAATGGTTCGTTAGCCGCTTCATTTTGAGCGCCATCAGCTATATCTGTATTAATCGATTGAACGATACCCGTTGTTTTACTAACAACAATATTGGCATTCGTTTCGCCACTTTTCTTTAATGCATCTAGTCTTTTTTTAACCTGACCTGTTTCTAGATTAATAACCTTTAAGTCATAATTCGATTGGTCCAATTCTTGCTGAAGTATTTCCTTTTCTTCTTTCTCAGCTTTTTTGATGGCTTTATTTAATTTATCAATGGATTTCTGTGTTTGATTAATTTGTAGATAAGATAGATCTAGCTCCATTTGTGTTTGTTCGATTTCAAGGCTAGTGTCTTCCACTTCAGCTGGCTCATATTCAAACAGTGGATCGCCTTCATTTATTTCGTCACCTTCTTGAACAAATGTTTCTTTCACCTTACCTAATTCTGGGTTCATAAACACTTTTTCTTGCTTTTCTGCTTCGATTTTTCCAGTAAAGGCTTGTAAAGAATATTGCTCCATTCCATAAGAGAAATCTGCTACCTGCATTGGATAAATTTCATCTCCAAATTCACCAGCTGCTGCTTTACTTGTAAAATGATAGACACCATACCCTGTTCCACTTACAACCAATACACTTGCCAAGACAATACTAGATACAATCCAAGCTCGTTTGCCCAATTCGTTCTCCCCTTAAATGTTCAAGATAATTCCATTTATTTATTATCTAGTAGAAAGCGCTTATAATCAATACATATTTTGTATATAAATTCTAATATTTTTATAAAGTTTCAAAAATTAAACACCTGATCTTACTTTTACGATTGTTTTCGTTCTTTCTTAATGATGTAGCACCTTTCGTTTTACACTTTCATATACTGTGATGACTTAACCCTTACCGGAAACCACCGGTAGCTCTAGCCCGAGCAAGAAGGAGTGAACTCATTGAAAGGAGCAGAATTCGGACCTAAACCTTTACTTACAAAAAGGGAACGTGAGGTATTCGAGCTACTCGTTCAAGATAAGACCACAAAAGATATCGCTCAAGACCTTTTCATCAGTGAGAAAACCGTACGAAATCACATTTCTAATACAATGCAAAAACTTGGAGTAAAGGGGCGCTCTCAAGCTGTCATTGAACTTATTAGATTAGGTGAGTTAACAATATAATGCCTTTAGGCAAAAAAAGACTGAGGCCAAATTAAATCGGCTTCAGTCTTTTTATTATAATCAACCTCCGAAGAAGTTTTTAAATGATTGCAACGCAGTAGAGCGGTTTAAGGCTGCAATTGAGGTTGTTAATGGAATTCCTTTTGGACAAGATTGAACACAGTTTTGTGAGTTTCCACAATTCATTAATCCACCTTCATCCATTAAGGCATTCAGTCGTTCTGCTTTATTCATTTCACCAGTTGGGTGTGCGTTAAACAAGCGAACTTGAGACAATGCAGCTGGTCCGATAAATTCGGTTTTGCTGTTTACGTTCGGGCAAGATTCAAGGCAAACACCACATGTCATACATTTTGATAATTCGTATGCCCATTGGCGCTTAGACTCAGCCATTCTTGGTCCCGGACCAAGATCATACGTCCCATCAATCGGAATCCATGCTTTAACCTTTTTCAACGAATCAAACATTCTGCTACGATCAACCATTAGATCACGGACAACAGGAAATGTTTTCATCGGCTCAAGATGAATAGGTTGTTCTAGCTTATCAATTAGTGCTGTACATGACTGACGAGGTTTTCCGTTAATAACCATCGAACAAGCGCCACATACTTCCTCTAAACAGTTCATATCCCATGCAATTGGTGTTGTTTGCTCACCAGCTGCATTTACAGGGTTACGTCTAAATTCCATTAAAGCCGAGATAACATTCATATTTGCCCGGTAAGGGATATGAAACTCTTCTACGTAGGTATCTCCATTCGGCTCATCCTGGCGAGTTACTTTAAAATGAATTAGTTTTTCGCTCATTATTTAGCCACTCCTTGTTTCTTCTGAGAATAATCACGCTTACGAGGTTTAATGAGAGAAGTATCTACATCTTCATATACAAAATCAGGTGCATTTGTCTCTGCATTATAACTCGCTCTAGTTGTTTTTAAGAACTGTTCATCATTACGTTCAGGGAATTCTGGCTTATAGTGTGCTCCGCGACTTTCATTACGGTTATAAGCTCCAAGTGTGATCACTCGTGCTAGGTCAAGCATAGAACTAAGCTGACGTGTGAATGCTGCCCCTTGGTTACTCCATCTAGCCGTATCATTAATGTTGATGTTTTCATAACGCTCCATCAACTCTTGGATTTTCTCATCTGTTTTTAGAAGCGCATCATTATAACGAACAACTGTCACGTTATCCGTCATCCATTCTCCAAGTTCTTTGTGAAGAACATACGCATTCTCTTTGCCATCCATACTTAGAATCTTATCAAGTCCTGCTTGTTCTTTACGAACCTCTTCACTAAATAGTGAATCAGGCATAGAGTCAACAGACTTTTCAAGTCCATTCATATATTCAACAGCTTTAGGTCCCGCAACCATTCCGCCATAAATAGCTGATAGTAATGAGTTAGCACCCAATCTGTTACCACCATGCTGAGAATAATCACACTCACCAGCAGCAATAGTCCTGGAATGTTTGTCATTTGATCATAATCAATCCACATACCACCCATTGAATAATGGACTGCAGGGAAGATTTTCATTGGTACTTTACGTGGGTCATCTCCCATAAACTTCTCATAGATTTCCATAATCCCACCAAGCTTAATATCAAGCTCTTTTGGATCCTTATGAGAAAGGTCAAGATACACCATGTTTTCACCGTTAATACCAAGCTTCTGATCCACACAAACAGAGAAGATTTCACGTGTTGCAATATCACGTGGTACAAGATTCCCATAAGCAGGGTATTTTTCTTCAAGGAAGTACCAAGGTTTACCGTCTTTATATGTCCAAACTCGTCCACCTTCTCCACGAGCTGATTCACTCATTAAACGAAGCTTATCATCCCCTGGAATTGCTGTTGGGTGTATTTGAATGAACTCACCATTTGCATAGTCAACGCCTTGCTTGTAAAGTTTCGCTGCTGCAAAACCTGTATTGATGACAGAGTTGGTTGATTTACCAAAGATAATTCCTGGGCCACCTGTTGCAATGATTACAGAATCAGCAGGGAAGCTATGGATCTCAGATGAGCTAAGCTCTTGTGCTGTAATTCCTCTACAGATCCCTTCATCGTCAACAACTGCAGATAAAAACTCCAGCCTTCATACTTTGTTACTAGACCACTTGTTTCATGTCTACGAACTTGTTCATCTAATGCATACAAAAGTTGTTGCCCAGTTGTTGCACCTGCAAAAGCCGTTCTATGGTGCTGTGTGCCCCCAAAACGACGGAAATCAAGTAAGCCCTCAGGAGTACGGTTAAACATAACTCCCATACGGTCCAATAAGTGAATAATACCAGGTGCTGCTTCTGTCATCGCTTTCACGGGCGGTTGGTTTGCTAAGAAATCGCCACCATAAATGGAATCATCAAAATGCTCCCAAGGAGAATCCCCTTCTCCTTTTGTATTTACTGCTCCATTTATACCGCCCTGCGCACAGACCGAGTGTGAACGTTTTACAGGTACGATAGAGAACAAATCTACCGGTACGCCTTTTTCTGCTGCTTTAATTGTGGCCATCAAACCTGCCAGGCCGCCACCAACAACAACGATTTTGCCTTTGCTCATACTAGATTCACTCCTTTATTATTCACGCTCGTACTATTTACATAAATGCGAAAATTGCTCGAATTCCAACGAATGTCATGACAACAAACACACCTAAAGTGACAAAAGTTGAAATTTGTTGTGAACGTGGTGTTACGGTAATTCCCCAAGAAACAGCAAAAGACCAAAGTCCATTTGCAAAATGGAATGTAGCAGCTACAACACCTACAATATAAAAAGCAACCATAAACGGATTACTGAAGATACTAGCCATCATGTCGTAGTTAACATCCGCGCCCATAGCAGCGGCAACTCTTGTTTCCCATACGTGCCAAGAAATAAAGATAACTAGAATGATACCAGTTACACGTTGTAGTCTAAACATCCAGTTTCTAAAGTAACTATATTGAAACGAATTGTTTCTTGCCTGAAAAGCTATATAAACGCCATAAATAGCATGATAAAGCAATGGAATAAAGATAATAAAGATTTCAAGAGCATAACGGAAAGGTAGACTCTCCATAAAATGCGCTGCAGCATTAAATG
Organism: Alkalicoccobacillus plakortidis; assembly: GCF_023703085.1. NCBI lineage: Bacteria > Bacillati > Bacillota > Bacilli > Caryophanales > Bacillaceae > Shouchella > Shouchella oshimensis. The sequence continues at coordinate 1,256,478 of NZ_JAMQJY010000001.1, forward strand.
CTTCAGGACCTCTTGTTGCAAAGTTATTTACAACAAAATGCTGGATTAAAAATACTCCAATTGGTATTACTCCTAGTAAAGAATGCAGTCTTCGAAACAAATATTCACGATTTTCAGCCATACTAGTTCCCCCCACTAAAAAATTTAACCCGATCAGCGTATGTTCTCTTTTTCTATTTTTCTTATACCAAGATCCTCCTGACATTTTTGCATTATTATCATAGTTTAATAAGTAATAAAATCCGACAAATTAATTGTACTCTGATCAGGTAAAGCCGTCAAGAAACCGTATACAAATTAAACATAATAAACAACGCCAATTTACACGTCTACATTGAGGTATAAGATATCTAGCTAATCTTTTTTCAATAAATTATTTAGACAAATCAAATAAATTGAGCAAACAATTATTACATCGTGTCACATAAATGAACAAAAAAAATCAGACAACTGACTCTAGAAATTTTGCAGATGTGCTTTATACTAGAAAGTAGAGAGGTGTTTACTTGTTATGGATTCAAAGCTTGAACAGGAGAAGTCTAACTTTGGCTATGATTTAATCCGCAATGATGTATTATCTGAGTTGCTTGGTACAGAAAAAGAGTCACTATTATATTGGTTAGGCAAATCCATTGCCAGGTCTCATTCACTAGAATCAATCGATGACATTGTTGATTTTTTTAAGAGAGCCGAATGGGGAACATTATCGCTAATAAAAGAAAAGCCTTACGAAAAGACATTTGAATTAGAGGGGCCATGGATGGGAAAAGGTGATCCTCGCTGTTATCAACTTGAAGCAGGATTCCTTGCTCAGCAATTTGAGAGTTTGACCCAATCAATTGCTGTTGCTGTATTGTCTGAAAAACGTCACCTGATTCACATTCAAGTCACAATGGACCGATATGACGAAATTGACAAATAGTCATAACCAAGATCACCAAAAAACGAAGTGTAATCATACACTTCGTTTTTTGGTCTGATTATGTCCTCACGATTCTTCGTTTAATTTACCTACAATTGACTCGGCAACAGATTGAGGCATACCTTGTTCGATAAATTCCTCCACTGTAGCAGTTTTCATTTTTTTTACAGAACCGAAATGTTTAAGTAGCTTTTGTTTCCGTTTTGAACCAACGCCTGGTATATCATCAAGTACAGACTGAAAAAATGTTTTCGAGCGTACCGAACGATGGAACGTAATCGCGAATCGATGGACCTCATCCTGGATTCGTTGTAATAAATAAAACTCCTGACTATCTCGTGCAAGTGGAATCACAACTGGCGGCGAGCCTTTTAATAGTTGAGACGTGCGGTGTTTTTCATCCTTTGCTAAACCGCAAATCGGGATCGTTAACCCAAGTTCATCCTCTATTACCTCTTGAGCAGCAGCGATTTGTCCTTTTCCACCATCAATGACAATCAAATCAGGAAGAGGTCGATTTTCTTTTAATAAGCGCACATATCGTCTACGTACAACCTCTCTCATCGAACCATAATCATCTGGTCCTTCAACCGTTTTGATTTTATACTTTCGGTACTCTTTTCGATTTGGTTTCCCGTCAAGGAAAGTCACCATGGTTGAAACTGGATCTGTTCCTTGTGTATTTGAATTATCAAATGCTTCAATACGGTATGGAGTTGGAATATCCATCGCATGGCCTAGTCGCTCGATTGCATGAATGGTACGATTTTCATCTCGTTCAATAAGTGAGAATTTTTCCTTTAATGCAACCTGAGCATTTTCTGACGCCAACTCAATAAGTTCTTTTTTAGGGCCTCGTTTAGGCTCCAACACTTTAACCTGAAGCAATTCTTGTATGAGCTCAGAATCAACTTCTTTTGGTACTAGGATTTCTGATGGTTTTATATGCTGCTTTTGTAAATAAAATTGACCGATAAACGTCATCAAATCCTCTGCAGCATCTTTGTAAAATGGAAACAGCGAAACATCTCGTTCGATCAATTTACCTTGTCTGACAAAAAAGACTTGAACACACATCCACCCTTTATCATAAGCAAATGCAAACACATCGCGATCGACATGATCGTTAACAGTCATTTTCTGCTTCTCAACAATTGCTTCCATATGAACTAGCGTATCTCTAAACTCTTTTGCACGTTCAAAATCTAATTCCTCGGAAGCCTTCATCATGCGTTCCGTTAAGGTCTTTTTCACATCGGAATGTCCATTTTTCAAAAACCTTGAAATGCCTTGTACCATTTCTTGATTTTGCTCATCTGTCACATCATACACACATGGGGCTAGACACTGACCTATATGGTAATACAAACACACACTATCAGGCATCTTCCGGCATTTTCTTAAAGGATAAATTCGATCAAGCAACTTTTTGGTCTCGTTAGCTGCTCCTGCATTTGGATAAGGACCAAAATACTTGCCTCCATCCTTTTTAACTTGTCTGGTTGTAATCAGCCTGGGATGTTTTTCGTTTGTGATTTTTAGATAGGGATATGTTTTATCATCTTTTAGCATGACGTTATACTTAGGGTCATGTTTTTTGATTAAATTCATCTCAAGAATAAGTGCTTCGATATTAGAGCTAGTTACAATATATTCAAAGTCTACAATTTCACTAACAAGCCGTTGTGTTTTAGCATCATGGGACCCACTAAAATAGGAGCGGACACGGTTACGTAAGACCTTCGCCTTTCCTACATAGATAATGGTACCTTGCCGATCTTTCATTAGATAACAACCTGGTTGATTAGGAAGTATAGTCAGCTTTTCTTTCAGTTGGCTCAATGAACTCCCCCCTTTTCGTCAATTCAATTCCTAGTACCATCATGCCTTTTTTTTCAGTGCTTTACAAGATGACATAGAAAAACCGCCCTCTATAAGAGAGGCGGTTTTTATCGTGTAAGAGACTCTTACAGGTGTTTGTTTACCAATTCAGCTAATGCTTCTTTTGGCTTGGAAGCCAACAACCTGATCTACTACTTCTCCGTCTTTAAAAACAAGAAGTGTTGGAATGCTCATTACACTGTATTTCCAGCTGTTTCTTGATTTTCATCAACATCCAGCTTTGCAATTTTAATCTTACCGTCCATTTCTGAATCAAGTTCTTCAAGAACTGGCGCAATCATTTTACAAGGTCCGCACCACGGAGCCCAAAAATCAGCTAAAACGACACCATCGCTTGTTTCAGAAGAAAACGTTTGGTCTGTTACGTTAACAATTGCCATGATAAAATCCTCCTTTAAATCCTTTAACTTGGTTACAAAAGTTATTATAGCACTCAAGAATGTCTGATGCTAATTAATTGCTTAGAAAAGATTGAGTGATACTAACTATAAACTTTAACAGGTGCTTCGGCGGCGCTCCATGGATGGGGAGGCGCGCTTTCCGCAGGCGGGCGTGGAACTAACCGGCTCTGCCGGTGGATTTCCACCTGCCCTCTCCTCCTCCTGGAGTCGGCCTCCCCCATCACTTCCGCTGTGTGAGAAGTATTATTTTGTATTATTTCTTTGGCTTTTAAGATCCATTTCATCTAAAACATTACACCTTAAAACTTTAATACCTCAATACTTCAAAATCTCAAACCTAACAAAATGCCTCTGAGGTTTTGAGTCCTCGGAGGCATTTCGAAATTTTGGATCGTACTGTTTTATAGAATTTTTGAAAGAAAGGTTTTTGTTCTTTCGTGTTTGGGGTTGTCGAATAATTCGGTTGGGGTACCCATTTCGACTAGTTCCCCCTGATCAAATAAGATAATTCGATCTGCTACTTCTCGTGCAAAACTCATTTCGTGTGTCACTACAAGCATTGTCATCCCTGTATTACACAATTCCTTCATTACATCTAGTACTTCTTTAACCATCTCTGGATCAAGCGCAGATGTAGGTTCATCAAACAACATGATTTTTGGCTGCATCGCTAGTGCTCTGGCGATGGCTACACGCTGTTGCTGACCACCTGATAATTGCCCAGGAAACTTGTGAGCCTGCTCTGGAATACCCACACGCTCTAATAACTCGAGTGCAATTTTTTCTGCTTTTGCTTTTGGCATCTTTTTCACCCAGATAGGTGATAAGGTAATATTCTTTAAGATGGTTAGATGGGGAAAGAGATTAAAGGATTGGAATACCATTCCCGTTTCCTTACGAATGGCATCAATTTTAGCGTTATCTTCTGTTAGCTCTATTCCATCAACTGTTATCTGCCCTTTTTGAATTTTTTCAAGAGCATTAATTGTTCTGATAAATGTTGATTTACCTGATCCTGATGGTCCTAAGATACATACGATTTCACCTTGTTTAATTGAAACATCTACATCTTTTAATACATGTAATTCATTACTGTACCATTTATTCACACTTTCACAGACAATGATGTCTTCTCTCTCTTGTAAAGGAATACTTGGATCAAACTCTACTAGTACTTCTGTTTCTTTACTCATAAAAAGTCCCCTCTCTTAATTATGACCCACACTTAGTGATCGTTCTAGTTTGCGACTTGTAACGGACATTGTGAAACAGATAATCCAAAATAGTAATGCAACAAACACAAATACTTCTTTTTGTGTTCCTAAAAATTCTGGGTTTGAAATGACCGTTCGTCCAATTCCCAATACGTCTAATAAACCAACTGTAGCAACAAGAGTTGTATCTTTTAGAATGGAGATCGACTGACCAACCATTGAAGGAATAGTTACTCGTAAAGCCTGCGGGAGAACAATAAATACGGTTGTTTTCAATGTATTTAATCCTAATGCATGTGAGGCTTCAACTTGGCTTCCCGGAACAGCCTGCAGCCCACCACGGACATTCTCCGCAATATAGGCAGAGTTAAAAATAATAAGTCCAACCATCGCACGCATTACATTATCCACTGTTACTCCACCAGGTAAAAACAAAGGCACCATAATTTGAGCCATAAATAAAATGGTGATAAGTGGAACTCCACGAATGATCTCAATATAGATCACACTAATCACACGAATGATAGGTAATTTGCTTGCTCGACCTAAGGCAAATAGCACACCCACTGGAAAAGAGAACACAATCGCAATCGTGGCAAGCATCATTGTTAGCATTAAGCCGCCCCATGTGTTTGTTCGTACTTCTGGCAAAATTCCAAAACCTTGAATAAAAAACAACACTAATACAAAACAAAGTATCCATGCAAATCCCGCATATTTTTTTAGAAAAGGAACAACGGATCCTATACCAAAGCCTGCAGCTATGCACAATATAGCCCCAACAAGCCAAATACGTGATGAGCCCGAAATAAACGGTAACGCCATTGCAACAACATAAACAGCTGTTATCGTGAAGAACATAATATTTGAGATGCCTCGTCTAGCACCATACGTAATTCCAATAAATAAGCTAATTAAAAGTAAAGATACCCATACTCGCCAAAGCTGCTCCAGCGGGTATTGACCGACCATAAATAACTTAAAGTTTGCAGAGATAACTTCCCATCTTGCTGTAAAAAACGTCCAACCTAATACATTTTTTAATAATAAAACAGCTCCCGCTAATAAAACAATCGTCAAAATGGAACTAAACCATGAAAAAAACAAATTCTTTTTTAGCCAAGCGGCTTGACCAAGCCTTACTTCAGCAGGCATTGGAGCTGACGGCTTATTCTCTATTGTTTGAAGCTTTTCAAGATCCATATTCTACTCACCTCTCTACCAATGCGGTGTATTTATTGTAGATATTCATAATAAGCGATGTCACCACACTAATGGTTAGGTAAGCAAGTAGCATAATGGTTATGACTTCAATCGCTCTACCTGTTTGATTTAGCGTTGTACTTCCGACACTAAATAAATCTGGATAACCAACTGCTACCGCTAAACTGGAGTTTTTAGCTAAACCAAGATATTGACTGGTAACAGGTGGAATGATGGTACGAATCGCTTGTGGGAACGTCACAAAGCGTAAAATTTTTGAAGAACTTAATCCAAGTGCCTCGGCTGCTTCGATCTGTCCTTTAGGTACAGCGAGGATTCCTCCTCGTACAATTTCAGCTATATACGTCGCTGTGTACATTACTAATGCAAAAAGGATGGCAGCAAATTCAGGTGAGAAGCGGTACCCTCCTGACGTTCCCGTTCCTGTATGTTCTGGAATACTTAATGATGCTGGAAATTCACCGAATATCAAATAACCTGCACCAATCGCTGCAACCACTACACCTATAAACCAAACGCTTGGGTATAGCTTCACTCCTTTTTCAAGTTGTTGTTTGTTTTTCCACTTGAAAACAAAAAAAGCAGCAATGACAGCTAGAAGTAATAGGCCTAGCCAAAAATAAAAAGAAGAATTTGTATCGAACCAAGGAAAAACAAATCCTCGATTACTAATAATAAACCCGTAATTAGCATTCGCTTCTTGTATACGTGGCATTGCAAGCATAACAGCAAAATACCAGAAGAAAATCTGGACTAACACAGGTGTGTTACGGAAGATTTCTATGTACCAGGTTGAAATCGTGCGTAGTAACCAGTTACTTGACAACCTGGAGACACCCACAACAACACCTACAATTGTCGTAAGAATGATACCAACGATTGAGACCTTTAATGTGTTTAGAAATCCAACAATTAAGGCTTTTGAAAACGTATCTGAAGCAGCAAAACTAATGACAGATTCTCCAATTGGAAACGATGCGCGACTACTTAAAAAGTTAAAACTTAGACCTAAGCCCGCTCGGCTTAATCCGGCAATCGCATTAGTGGCAAGGTAATAAATCACCCCGATAATAACTCCTAGAAACAGTAATTGCCAAATAAGATTTAGATACTTTTGATTACGCCAGAAAGGCGGGCGATTTTGGGTAGAAGGCTGAGCCAATCCAATTCATCCTTTCTTTATCTATCGATCTGTTATCTTGATTGATTGCCAAATTTTAAGAGAAAAGCCTGCCTCTCTACTAACTTACGAAGCAGGCTTTTCCTATTCAGTTCAATGGCATTATCTAAATGGTGGTGAGTACAATAATCCGCCTTCTGTATATAGATCATTTAATCCACGTTCTAAATTAAATGGACTCCCTGATCCCAGATTACGATCATAAATTTCACCATAGTTTCCAACCTGTTTAATAATTTGATAAGCAAAATCATTTTCTAGTCCAAGTTGTTCTCCTAAATTTTCTTCAACTCCAAGGAAACGAGCGATATCTGGATCTTCTGTATCTAAGAAGTCATCAACGTTCTCAGATGTAATGCCAAATTCTTCTGCTTGAATGGTTGCATTTGTTGCCCAGTACATGACTTCATAAAACTGATCATCACCATCAAGTACAGCAGGTCCAAGTGGCTCTTTTGATAAAACTTCATTCAGAATCACATGGCCTTCTGGATCCTGTAATGTATCTAATCTTGATACCAGTGCAGATTGGTCTGTTGTCCAAGCGTCAATCGTACCCGACTCGTAAGCTGCAATTAAACTGTCTTGATCAGAAAATGTTACAGTCTCAAAATCAATTCCACGTTTACTCATTTGATCTGCTAGATTTAACTCCGTTGTGGTTCCTTGCTCAACACCAATACGGGCTCCTTCAAGATCTTCAAGTGTTTCGACTCCACTATCTGTTGGTGCCATCATTCCTTGTCCATCATAAAAAGTTGTAGGTCCAAAATTTAAGCCAATTTCTACATCTCGGTTTAGTGTCAACGTTGTGTTACGAATTAATATGTCTACCTCACCAGTTTGTAATGCTGTAAATCGTTCTTGAGCGGATAACGGTCTAAATTCAATAGCATCAGCATTACCTAAAATGGCAGCAGCCATTACTTTTCCAAATTCAATGTCAAAGCCATTATAAACACCATCTGAACCAACATATCCAAACCCTGGTAACTGGTCTGTTGCTCCTAAAACAAGTTCACCACGGTCTTGAATAGCGGAAATATTGCCACCTGAGTTTGTATTACCTTGTGCTTCACCATCAGCTGGTGCATCTGTTTCATCAGAACATGCTACTAGAAGTGCGGAAAAACTAGCTAATAAAAAACCACTAAATAATAATTTTTTCATTCGTAAAAGTCCCCCTGACCTATTCTAATAATCTAACTACACTTATTTATATACTAGATAAATTCAGACTGCATTGAATTGGTCAAATAATCTGACTATATATTTTTAGAAAAAAATAGATTTTGACCATATTAATTCATATTAACCCGCTACTTTTCCATAATAGAAAGGTAATTGGATGTTAAGATGGTTGTGGTCGAAAAGAAGCATTGGGTTCCTGAAGGGAGCTTTTAGGATGGGGAATAGATCGCTTTGATGATACCGCCTAAACAGAGTGCGAAGTCGTTGTTCTACTCTTTTTTATACAAAAAGCCGAAGCATTATGTGATTGAATCAACATAATGCTTCGGCTTTGGTCATACTTAAATGTGTCTATCTTAGCCTCGAAATGAGAGTAAATCTATTAATGTTTAGTTAATCCAGAGAAAAATAACGCCACCGATTAGTAAGACTCCACAACAGGCGTATAGGACCTTTGCTAGCTTTTCCATGACTCTCCCCTTTATTTTATCTAGTAATGATTCCAGCACCAATGACGTAAGAAAGACCAATAGAAATGACCATAGACATTAGGCCAACTGCACGATTATCTCGTTTTATCTCTTCATCCACTTTAAACGACGGCATCAAAAATTCAAAGATAAAGTAACTAATTAATAACAGGACAAAGCCAATCGCTCCCCACATGAGCATAATTAACAAGGAGTCAGAATGCTGAATGGAATGTCTAAAGATATTGGCTACTCCAAATATTTTACCACTAGTTGCCATCGCTACAGCAAGGTTTCCATTTTTAATTTCTTCCCAGTTTTTATAAGTTGTGACTGTTTCGAATACTGCCAAAAAGACAACAAGTGCTAGGATACTTACACTATAAAAAGCAAGTGTTCGGACATATTCATTTTCTATAATCCACTGTTCCATAGTCCCAGCCTCTCTTATTTAAGTTCAATAACTGTGTTTCCTAAGCCGCCATCTTTCATGTCTGCATCACGTGCTGCTTTTACACGTGGGTGTTTGTCTACAAGCTGTTTAACACCCTTACGCAGGGCACCTGTTCCTTTTCCATGAATAATTGAAACCTGATGATACCCAGCTAATAAGGCGTCATCGATATACTTCTCTACTTTTAGCATGGCCTCATCAAATCTCTCGCCACGTAAATCTAGTTCAGGTTTTACATGAAATCCATTTCCTCGAAGTGTTGCCATCGGTCTTGTTTCAATTGGTTTTGCTTTTTCAGTGATTTGAATGTCTTTAAGTTCGACCTTCATTTTCATTATACCAATTTGCACCTGATATTCATCGTGACCCAAATCATCAAGAATGGTTCCTTTTTGTCCAAAGCTTAGAACCTTAACCTCATCACCTGCAACTGGTTTTCTGTTAGCCTGTTGAGTAAGCTTCTTGACTCGTTTTTGTTTACTGGTTAGCTTAGGTGCCGCTTCGTCTAAATGTTTTCTTGCTTCAATGATTTGATGCTCTTTTACTGAGAGACCTTGTTTCTGAAGATCTCTTAATTCTGAAATAATAACATCTGCTTCTTCCGTTGCATCCTTAATGGCATTCGCAGCTCTTTCCTCTGCTTGTCTTAAGATCTCCTGCTTCTGGTCTTCTAGTTCTGCTAGCTTCTCTTCAAGCTTGGGCATGTAGCTTTGCTGAATCCTTTCGTAGCTGTGTCGCCTCATCTGATTCCTTCTGTACCTGCTTTTGGCTTTCTTCAAGCGAAGCAATGACATTTTCCATCTGAGTGGAGTCCATATCAATCTGCTCTTTTGCCTTCTCAATGATATCTTCACTTAAACCAAGACGTCTTGAAATCGCAAACGCATTACTTCGACCTGGAACGCCAATTAATAAACGATAGGTTGGGCGCAGTGTTTCAACATCAAATTCCACACTCGCATTAATTGCACCTTCTCGATTATAGGCATACCCTTTTAATTCACTATAGTGCGTAGTAGCCATGACACATGCTCCACGTCGATAAATTGTATCCAAAATGGATATGGCAAGCGCTGCTCCCTCAGTTGGATCCGTTCCTGCTCCCAATTCATCGATTAAAACAAGGCTGCTTGCATTCATCTGATCAAGAATACGCACAATATTGGTCATGTGAGAAGAAAATGTACTTAAACTCTGCTCAATCGACTGCTCATCGCCAATGTCAGCAAAGATTGATGTATAGACTGCAACCTCAGAGTCATACTCTGCCGGGATCTGCAGCCCCGATTGAGCCATAAGTGTTATCAATCCGACGGTTTTTAACGTGACTGTTTTCCCACCTGTATTCGGCCCTGTAATGATTAGTGAGCGATACTCTCCACCAAGCTTTAAAGAAATTGGTACAACTGTCTGTGGGTCTAATAAAGGATGTCTAGCATCTTTTAGCTGAACATATCCGTTTGTATTTAGCTTCGGTTTTGTCGCTTTTATTTTTTTTGCATGCTGTGCTTTTGCAAAGATAAAATCGTATTCTGCTAAGATACTTAAATTAATCAGAATAGGGTCTGCCTGTTCAGCTACTTGTGCCGAAAGTAAGGTTAGAATTCGTTCAACCTCTTGAGCTTCTTTCATACGAGACTCTCTAAGTTGATTGTTTAATACAACCACAGCCTGTGGCTCTATAAAAAGCGTTGCGCCAGAGGCAGATTGATCATGAACAATCCCTCCAAATGACCCGCGATATTCTTGTTTTACCGGGATCACATAACGCTCATTTCGAATCGTGATAATAGCGTCTGACAACATCTTTTGTGTGTTCTGTGATTTTGTCATCGACTCTAATTTAGAGCGCACATTTGATTCAAAGCTACGAACTTGATGACGAAGGGTTCGTAGTTCAGAGCTTGCAGAATCCATCACATGACCATAATCATCAATACATTGGTTTATACTTCGTTCTAGCTCACGTAATGGTTCAAGTTGATCGGCATACTCTATAAGCAGTGGAATCGGTGTATTTTCTTCTTCGGCTACCTCTTCAATAAATGCTTTCATCTGTCTTCCACCATATAACGTAGAACTAATATCAACCAACTCGGACGCACTTAATGCGCCACCGATTTGCGCTCTTTTCACCTCGGTTTTGACATCTTTTATGCCACCAAGAGGAATATGTCCTTTTAATCTAAGCACTTCAACACCTTCAGAAGTTTCCTCCTGCCATTGTTGAACTTTTTCAAGCTCAGTCGACGGAACTAGAGCTTCTACTTTCTCTCTACCTAAGGAAGAAGCAACATGGTCAAGCAGTTGCTTTTTCATTTTTGTATATTCTAAAACACGCATTACATGTTCCATTTATTAACTCCTTTAACGACTACTCATTCGTTTTGATTTGTCTGTATTGAGATACGTCTGTAACCGTTCTAACGACCATGTATTAATAATTGAATCGGTTGGAATACCTGCTTTTCGAGCTACTCCTAAACCATACCGGATATATGCCAAACGATCAACGTGGTGAGCATCTGTATTGATTGCAATGGGCACTTGGTGTTCATGTGCAAGTCTAATCCACTCGGCAGAAAGGTCTAACCGCTCAGGGCTCGCATTAAGTTCCAGAGCCGTCCCACTTTCGGCGGCCCATTTAATCAGTTGCGGGACATTTACAGCATATCCATCTCTTTTTCCAATAATCCGTCCTGTCGGATGGGCAATAAGGTCAACATGAGGATGAAACAGAGCTGTTTTTAAACGACTCATGATCATTTCTTCACTCTGAGAAAAAGAAGAATGAATAGACGCAATCACAAAGTCAATATCCTGTAACACATCATCTTCGTAGTCCAAGGTGCCATCAGGGAGGATATCCATCTCGATTCCAGTAAAGATATGAATGTTTGATTGTTTGTTCATCTCTTTAATTTGCTGATGCTGTTCTTTCAGCCTCTCAACTGTTAGGCCATTTGCTACCCTTAAAAATTGAGAGTGGTCAGTGATTGCAATGTGAGAATAACCACGTTTTGCTGCTCCTTCTGCCATTTCTTTGATTGAATGAGCGCCATCACTCCATACTGTGTGCATATGCAGATCAGATTGAATGGATGAATCAGATGGATAATCGATCTTTTCTGTAAGTGGTACAAGTTCATCCTTGCCTAAGCGTGCCTCAGGTGAAACATACGCCAGGTCAAAATGAGCGTAAAACGAATGCTCGTCCTTAAAGACAGTGGTTTGATCCGTTTCCTTATTTAATACACCATACTCGCTGATTTGTTCACCGCGCTCCTTAGCAAGCTGTCGAAGCTTTACATTATGATCCTTAGAGCCAGTAAAATGTAGGAGCGCTGATGCAAACTCATCATCTTGTACCAACCTAAAATCAACACCGATTACAAGCTCATCTACAGTTATTTCAATGGATACCTTCGTATCACCTGCTCCAACAACCTGCAAGATCCCATCAAGCTGAAGCAACTGCTCCTTGACTTGTTCTCGATCGTCTGTTGATAGGATAAAATCGATATCTTTGACCGTCTCTTCCATACGTCTGAGGCTACCAGCTAATTCATAGCGGATAATTCCCTCCATATACTGAAGCTTATCCAGTAGAAAATCTGCAGCTTTTATAGCAACTGCAATTCCTACTCGTTCTGGTCGAGTTTGAAAGGCGTCTATTGCTGCGAGGATTTTTTCTTCTGACTTTGCACCAAATCCAGCCATTCCGCGAATTTTTTCATCTTCACAGGCTTGCTTTAATGATGCGAGGTCAGTTACACCTAACTCTTGATAAAGCTTACCAACCTTTTTGCCGCCAAGACCTGGTAGCTTTAATAATGGTAAAAGTCCTTCTGGAAAAGATGCTGCAAGCTCATCATGAAGCGAGGATTGCCCTGTTTGTTTTAATTCTTCAATGACAGATGCTGTGCCTTTGCCTATTCCATCAAGTGATTCAGCCTTTTTAATCTCTTCTAATGTTTCCGGAACGGATTCTAATGCTTTTGCTGCCTTCCGATATGCCGAAACTTTAAAAGAATTCTCACCTTTTATTTCCATATAAACAGCAATTGCTTCTAGTATTTGAATAACCTTTTTTTTATCCATTTAGCCTTCTCCGTTTCTACACATAGTTCTTGTAAAAAAGGTAAAAAAGGCAGACTCACTTGAGCAAGCCTTTTTTAACCTTCTAAAAATCTTGACTGATCCATAAGTCCTTGATCCAATCAGATAAAAATGGTGTATGGTTCATCATAAACTGTGCAACCAGTGAATCTTGCATCAAGCCTTGAACAACATCAATTTGAAGCACGGCAGCTACAAATAAAAGCACAAATACAATTAGGTACGTTTCTACTACACATAGAATTCCACCCAATAGTTTATTAATAGTTCGCAGAATTGGTAAGTGTGCAACAAAATCAAGCATGGTTCCTACAATATGCAAGATAATCCGCGTTGCAAAGAATAACAGGGCAAAGGCAATCGCTCTGTAGTATACATCTTCTGTATTAAAGGCCTGAAATAACATGCCCCCAATTCCATCACCATCAAACTCTGGAAAAGGAATAATAAGTCTAAATTGAATATTGTCTGCTAAGGCTCCTGAATATTTGTATGCAACAAATAACGATACAATAAAACCTGTAAGGTGAATAAGCTGAAGGATAAAGCCACGTCTTCTGCCTACAAAAAAACTGAACAATAGCATCAGCAAAATAATGATACTTAACATAATACGTACTCTCCTGTCGTGCTAATTTTCTTTTGAGTGTGACTCATTGGAACGAGCTTGCTTTTCTAGCTTTTTATATTCACTTACTGCATTAACTGCGGTAAGTACAGCAAGGCGGGTTGTATCTAAGTATGGATTCTTACGCTTCATTTCTCTCATTTGTTCATCAACATATCGAACAACTTCCTTAACATGAGCAGGATCTTCTTGACCGACAATTGTATATTGCTGACCATAGATAGAGACTGTTGTCCGTTGCTTTTTGTCATTTTGATTCGCCACCAAAAAAGCCCCCTCATTCACCCTATCCAATATTTGTTTATACACAAATGTCGGATGTGGTATACCTGCTACATTTTTTTCTTTAAAAGCGAGAAAACCCTAGCTTATATCATAACATGAAGCACAAATCTTTAAAACAAACATATTTCGCAAAAAAAAGAGGCCCGTTTTTACGGTCACCTCTTTTTGCAAATTATTGTCGTAACGTTGCACCAGCTTCTGATTCTAACCTTGCAAGTACAACTTGGTGAATTTCTTCTACATCAGTATCACGAAGGGTTTTCTCAGGATCTAGATAAGTTAATGAGAAGGCGAGTGACTTTTTACCATCTTCTAGATGTTCTCCTTCATAATGGTCAAATAATTGAACCTGTTTCAGCAATTCTCCTCCTGCATCTAGAATGATGCTCTCAAGCTCTCCTGCTGCTTGTTCTTTGTTCACAACTAGCGCAATATCTCTCGCAATAGAAGGGAATCTTGGTAGAGCTTCATACTGGACTACAGACACGTCATAGTGAAGTATGCTTTGCAAATCTATTTCAAATACAAAGGTTTCCCTTAAATCAGCCTCACGCTGAACAGTTGGGTGAAGTTGACCTAGATAACCAATCGTCTCACCATTGAGTAGCAACTCTGCCGTTCGACCTGGATGCATATGCGAGCGGGTAGACTGCTTATAGGTAATGACATCTTGTAAGCCTAATTCAGCAGCAATGCCTTCAATTACACCTTTGACAACAAAGAAATCGACAACTTTCTTTTCTCCTTGCCAACTGTTCTCCTGCCAAACTCCTGTTAAAGCTCCAGCTAGATATTCTTGTTCTCTTGGTTGAGTTAAAAGGGTTTCTTCTGTTGATTTGAAGATAGATCCTATTTCAAATACATGGACATTTTGGTTTTTGCGATTCACATTATATGATAAAACATCATACAGATGCGGCAATAAGCTCGTACGCATTGTACTGCGTTCTTCACTCATTGGCATTGATAACTGAATCAGTGACTGATCTTCCTTTTTGTAAGCCTTGGCTTTTGCCGGACTTGTTAGCGAATAGGTAATGACCTGGCTTAATCCTGCTGCTTCAAGGTATCTCGCTAGACGACGTCTTTTTGATTGATATGGCGTAAGTGCCCCCTGAGTTGTTGCTCCTTCAGGAAGAGTCGTTGGAATGTTGTCATATCCATAAATCCTTGCTACCTCTTCATATAGGTCTTCTTGAATTTGAAGGTCTGGGCGACGAATAGGTGCTGTCACCACAAAACCTTCTTCTGTTTGTTCATAAGGGAATCTTAGCTTATCAAAAATAGAGGCTATCTCAACAGCCGTGAGCTCCATTCCAAGTCTCTCATTCATTTTTTCTAACTTCAAATCAATTTTAGGCTCCGTTACTTCACGTGCATCCATACGTGTCTCACCAGAAAGAACTCTGCCAGAAGCAAGTTCTTTTATAAGCTTAGCTGCTCTTTTTGCTGCATGAGGTGTATTTTCAGGATTCACTCCTTTTTCAAAACGAGTGCTTGAATCACTACGTAGACCAAAAGCACGAGATGATTGACGCACCAATGAAGATTGGAAAACAGCTGCTTCTAATAGAATCGTTTTGGTTTCACGATCTACTTCCGTGTTTTGTCCACCCATCACTCCAGCTAAAGCTACTGGATACTCACCATTTGTAATCACTAATTGTTCCTCTGATAGAGAACGCGTTTGACCATCTAGAGTAATCAACTCTTCTCCGTCTTTCGCCCGGCGTACAACAATTTTATCAGAGGCTAATTTATCATAATCAAATGCATGTAAGGGCTGACCATATTCAAGCAGGACATAGTTTGTAATATCAACCACATTGTTTATTGGACGAATACCTGCGGCCAATAATCGATTTTGCAACCATTGTGGAGAAGTGCCCACTTGCACATCTTGAATCATGATTGCTTCGTAATAGCTTGCTTCCTCTTTATTTTCAACTTCAACTGAGATAAACGATTCAGCTTTCTCAGAATCTAACTGAACATCTTCGTCAGGAAGGCTTACTTCTTTTCCATAAAGGGCTGCTACTTCATAAGCGACACCAAGCATGTTTAAGCAGTCTGAACGATTCGGTGTCAAATCTAGCTCTAACACTTCATCTGTAAGATTTAGTGCTTCTAAAGCATCTGTCCCAGGTGTCACAGCATTAGGGAATACATAAATTCCTTCAGCCACTTCTTTTGATACAAGATTTGCATCAAAACCTAGCTCTTGCAGCGAGCAGATCATACCTTGAGAAAGCTCTCCACGAAGTTTTGCTTTTTTAATCTTAATATCTCCGGGAAGACGAGCTCCTATTTTAGCCACAACAACGGTCTGTCCCTCAGCAATATTCGCAGCACCGCAAATAATTTGAACAGGTTCATCTTCCCCAATGTCTACTTTACAGATATTAAGCTTATCTGCATCAGGGTGTTGTGTACACGACTGCACATATCCTGCAACAAGAGAGGTTGCGCCTTGATTTAAGGAATGAACAAAATCAATTTCAACTCCACCACGAGTCATTTTTTCAGCAATATCCGCTGCACTAATTCCATCTAAATCAACATATTGCTTTAACCAGTTATACGAAACAAGCATCTATTTTCTCCCCCTTCTTATACTCTTTTAAATTGTGCTAAAAACCGCGTATCGTTTGTATAGAAATGACGAATATCATCAATCGCATATTTAAGCATGGCTAGTCTTTCTACACCCATACCAAATGCAAATCCACTGTATTCATTCGGGTCAAATCCACTCATTTCTAATACCTTCGGGTGAACCATTCCTGCTCCAAGTACCTCAATCCATCCAGATTGTTTACACACTCGACAACCTGAACCTCCACAAAGACCACAAGAAACGTCTACCTCTACAGAAGGCTCTGTAAACGGGAAGAAACTCGGACGCAAACGAATTTCACGACTATCCCCAAAGAAACGTTTAACAAAGGAATCAAGGACTCCTCTAAGATCACTCATTCTTACATGATGATCAATATATAACCCTTCGATTTGCATAAATTGATGAGAGTGAGTGGCATCATCATTATCACGTCTGAACACTCGTCCTGGACAAATGATTTTTACAGGTCCCTTACCAGCATGTGCTTCCATCGTACGAGCTTGAACAGGTGATGTTTGGGTACGTAAAAGGAGCTCTTCTGTGAAATAAAAAGAATCCTGCATGTCACGTGCTGGGTGATCTTTAGGTAAATTTAGTGCTTCAAAGTTATAGTAGTCCGTTTCCACCTCAGGACCTTCCTCAACCGAGAAACCAAGTCCAATAAAAATATCTTCCACTTCTTCAACAACAGCTTGTAATGGGTGTCTTGAACCTTGTACAATCGGACGTCCTGGCATTGTTACATCCAGTTTTTGTTCCTCTAATTGTTTAGACACGCGGATTTCTTCTAATTTCTGTTCTTTTTCATCCAGCTTTGTTTTGATTTCATCTCGAACGTCATTCGCCATTTGACCAACAACCGGGCGCTCTTCTGCAGATAGCTTACCCATACCTCTTAGAACCTCAGTAATTGGACCTTTTTTTCCTAAGTATGAAACACGTACCTCCTGTAATGCTCGACCATCTTCTGCTGCTTCAATTTTTGCTAACGCTTCTTTTAAAAGGGCTTCCAATGTTTCCTTCATATTCATTCCTCCCATTTCTATAAAATAAAAAAAGAGCCTTCTCCCTGGAAAGGGACGAAAGACTCGTGGTACCACCCTACATTCAAAAACAGATGTCGCCATCTATTTAACTCTCTAACGGATAACGGCTTCTTAGCCGGAAACATCTTCGCAAAATGATGCGGTCCAATGTCTGCTCCAGAGTGAATTCAACCCTTCCATTTCCTTAAGATGCTCTCAGCAATCACATCTCTCTCTGCTAGGTGGTAAAAGGTATACTACTCTCTTTCTTAGCATTTATGTGTATGAATCTGTTCTTTATTATAGTGAATTCCAGCTTCTTCGCAACCGTAGCTCTTAAAAAGATTCATTTCGTAAATGATACAGCAAAATTCAGCTGCGATCGCCACATTTAAAGATTCTGCTTTCCCGTAAATCGGAATATATAGATTTTGGTCTGTTTCATCCAGCAGCTGTTTTTGAACTCCTTCGCCTTCGTTGCCTAAAATTAATGCAAAATTCTTTTGCGGTTCGATGGCTGTATAAGAGCTAGCCTGCTGTAAGGATGTACCAAAAACAGGTACACCCGCTTGTTTAAATGTATGAACCCATTCAAGCAGATCTCCTTTCACAATCGGCACATGAAAAATAGAGCCTTGGGATGCACGGATCACCTTACTATTATAAATATCAACTGATCCCTTTTCTAAAATGATTCCATCTAAACCAACTGCGTCAGCGGTTCGAATGAGTGTACCGATATTTCCAGGGTCCTGAACCCGATCAATCATCAAAAAACGTCCAGAGCGAGCTGGCACTTCGACGTATCCTGGTAGCACGCAAACCGCTATCACTCCTTGTGGTGAGTCCGTTTCACTTAAATCCTTCATGACACTTTCGGTTGTCAAAACAAGACGGTTTTGTTCAATGGTCCATTCTACAGGGAGAATCGTATCCTCTGTAATAATGACTGTATCTAACTTGATTCCTGCTTGAAGAGCTTCTTCAATGAGATGAAAGCCTTCTATTAAAAATTGTCCAAGCGTTTTCTCTGCCTCTTTTTTTATGTAGTTTCTTCCATTGTTTAACTAGTTCATTTTTGGTGGAATCAATTCGTTTCATTATGATCTCTTCCCTCTTTTCTGGATAGATATGTTCAGTCACATAAGTTGACAGATATCTTAGCTTTTCCTCAGCATATTCTACTTTAAACAAGCCATACTACATTGTATACAGATTTCTAAAAAAAAGGAGAGATTTTAATGGGTTTTAACCTACGTGGTGCGATTATGGCTAACATTCAAGGAAATAGTGAAGATGAGGTTGAAGCAACAATTGTTGACGCCATTCAAAATGGTGAAGAGAAAATGCTTCCAGGTCTTGGGGTATTATTTGAAGTCTATTGGAAAGAAGCAAATGAACAACAGAAAACCGAAATTTGCGATATCATCAGTCAAGGATTACAGGGGTAACATATAGTACAAAAGAGTGGACAGAAATGTTCTTATATCAAAAAAGCCGAACCATTATGATGTTGTTAGACTCACATAATGGTTCGGTTTTTTGTTCATCAAACTTAAGAGAGTAATGCGACCGCTACGGTCATACGCTATTAATACACCAAACCCTTAAGAATACGTAATTGCATGCACTGTATCGTGATCTAGTTTCTTAATTACTTCAACAATAAGCTTAACCGCATTCTCATAATCATCTCGATGTAAGATGGCCGCGTGAGTGTGGATATAACGAGTGGCTACTGTGATAGAAAGTGCTGGCACACCATTTGCCGTTAAATGAATCGCACCTGAATCCGTGCCTCCACCTGCCATTGATTCAAATTGATAAGGAATATTGTGATCATCTGCTGTTTTGACAACAAAATCACGTAAGCCCTTATGTGCAATCATGGACGCATCATAGAGAACGATTTGTGGACCGTTGCCCATTTTGGCTAACGCTTCATTTTCGGTAATGCCTGGTGTATCTCCTGCAATTCCAACATCGACACCAAATCCAATATCAGGTTGAATTAAATGAGCGGATGTTTTTGCCCCTCTAAGTCCTACTTCTTCCTGTACGGTACCAACACCGTATACAGTGTTTGGATGATCCACATCCTGAAGTAGTCTTAACACATCGATAGCAATTGCACAGCCAATGCGATTATCCCATGCTTTTGCCATAAGTAGCTTTTCATTTTTCATAACGGTGAATTCACAAACAGGAACAACCGCATCTCCAGGACGTACGCCAAAGCTCTGTGCTTGTTCTTTGTTCTCTGCACCAATATCAATAAACATATCTTTTATCTCAACCGGTTTTTTTCTTGCTTCTGGAGTCAAGATGTGTGGTGGTTTTGATCCAATAATTCCAGGCACATCTCCATTTTCAGTTACAATGGTTACTCGTTGAGCAAGCATAACTTGCCCCCACCAGCCTCCTACTGTTTGAAAGCGAAGAAATCCTTTATCATCAATAGATGTAACCATAAAACCTATTTCATCTAAATGTCCTGAAACCATAATTTTAGGACCATCTGTCGCTCCAACTTTTTTAGCCACTAGGCTTCCTAGTCTGTCCGTGTAAACTTCATCTGCATACGGCGCTATGTATGTATTCATGACCTTGCGTGCCTCTGCCTCAAATCCAGAAATTCCTTTTGCATCTGTTAAGTCTTTTAGCATTTTAAGCTGTTGATCTTCTTTCATCTGTCTTCCTCCTCAGTCTTCTTCACAAGGGCTAATTCGTCGTTATCTATGTAATTCTAAAATTTATTTTATTTTTTTTTGAAAATCATGCAACCCTTTTTGTATTCATTCGTATAGCATAGCATAAGACTAACTCAAATTCATAATTTGAGTAGAGCCGGAGGGGGCTTTTGCCGTATGATGGTCATACTTTTTAGACTAATGTTGTTTTTAGCCTTACTTATTGTTGCATATAGTATAATAAAATATTTTTTTCAACCTCTACGTAAACTTGAGAAGGCACATCGACACAATCAATTCTTTTTTCTCGATGACCAAAAGGATGTACGTAAGAACTTCTCTTTAACATACAAAGGCGTTATGTTTGAAGGGGAAAAATATATGGGTGCTACAGACACCTCTTTTGATATTATAACCATTTATGTATGGACTAACGATTACAATGCCTTACAAGGATTAATGCGAGAAGACTTCCAATTTATAGAAGATGATATTCGCATTCGATATCCTGAGGCAGCGGTTGAATGGAAGTCTCCAATCAAAGAATTTCTTCGTGATCAGAAGTAATAAGTAAAAGGCCTTTAAGGAATATTCCTCAAAGGCCTTTTACTTTTACATCATGAAGCTGAATCACGGTAACCCGTATTTGCCTTAACCTTAACCTCTGCGTATTTCACAGCATCTGCTTTTTTAGATGAAAGCATGGTGCCAACTACACCACCTAAAAAGCCTGCTGGAACAGAGATAATTGCTGGATTAGTTAATGGGAAAAGTGGTGTACCCGTAATAATTCCTGAGCCATCAGCCGCAAACACATTAGGGCTGAGAGAAACTAAAACAATGGCCGTCATTAATCCAGATAACATCGCCCAAATGGCTCCGGTTGTATTAAAGCGCTTCCAATAAATCGTGTATACGATTACTGGTAAATTTGCGCTGGCAGCTACACAAAAGGCTAGTGCCACGAGGAAAGCCACATTCATATTTTGTGCAAATAACGCGAGCAAAATCGAGAATACTGCGACGCCAATAGATGCCGACCGAGCAGCAATAACCTGTTCTTTCTCTGTTGCTTTTCCTTTACGAATAATTTGATTAAAAATATCATGTGCAAATGCAGATGCTCCTGACAACACAAGTCCGGCTACCACTGCAAGGATTGTTGCAAACGCAACAGCTGCAACAAACGACATAAATAATTCGCCACCTAAGGCTTCAGCAAGTAGTGGGGCTGCCATATTACCTGCACTGTTAGCGGCTCTAATTGTATCACTACCAACAAATGCTGCTGCACCAAAACCGAGAAAAATCGTCAGCACATAAAATATTCCTACGATCCATGTCGCTGTTACAACCGAGCTTCGAGCTGTTTTTGCGTCACGAACAGTAAAAAATCGCATCAGAATATGTGGAAGTCCGGCTGTGCCAAGCACTAGAGCTAGCATTAAAGAAATGGAGTCTAACGGTGCTCGTCCTTGTAGACCTGGATTTAGGTAACTGGATCCATGCTCCGTTACGGTTTTCATTTCTTCAAACATGCCTACTATATTAAAATTAAACTTAAATAAGACCATCACAGAAATAACAAGAGTTGCGACCATTAAAAGAACGGCTTTAATGATCTGAACCCAACTAGTAGCAGTCATACCTCCAAATAGAACATATATGGTCATCATGATCCCTACTAGTGCAACAGCCCATGGATAGCTTATTCCAAACAAAAGCTGAATTAATGCACAAGCCCCAACAAGCTGTGCAATCATATAAAAAATAACAATGGTTAATGTACTAAATGCAGCAACTCCTCTGACTTTTCTTGCGTCAAAACGAGCATGGATCATATCTACTAGTGTATATTTTCCAAGGTTACGCAATGGCTCTGCTACAATAAATAGCACAACTAGATAGGCAACTAAATAACCAATACTGTAAAAGAATCCATCAAATCCAAACAGAGCAATTGCCCCAAGCAATACCGAGAAAAGATGCTGCCGAGAGATAATCACCTGCGATGGCTAGTCCATTCTGCCAGCCGGTTAACCCTCCACCCGCTGTATAAAAATCACTTGCTGATTTTGTTCGTTTCGCAGCAAAATATGTAATTACAAGTGTGCTGCCAACAATAAGAAGAAAAAGGGTGATGACCATCCAATTCATTTAGACTCCTCCTTTTTGGCGTCAGAAAGAATGACATCTGCTTTTTTATCAAACTGTGCAGCCTTTTTCACATACATAATACATAAAGTCCACGTCATGATAAATTGTGCAAGAGCTAAAATCCAAGCCCATGTAATACTTCCAATAGCAGGATTGTTCAAAATAGTGGTGTACGAAGCGAGAATAGGGAGTGAGAAATAAAAGAGCAAAAAGAAAACAGTAAGCGGGATAATAAATCGTTTCTTTTCTTGCATGAGTGCTTTAAACTTCGTGCTTTTTTCAATCTGACTGTAGTGAAGCGGTGGATTTTCCTCTGATTTAGATACGTCTAGATTTACCTGACTCAACTAGATCACCCTTCTTCCTTTAACGGATTACTTGCAGTCAAACCATCTTACATACTAATAGGGTAAAGCAGGTGGAAGACTCTGTCAATAAAAAAGTAAAGCGCTTACATTATATAAAAAAAAACTCTCTTATTCATTTAGTGAAAAATTGAATGGGAGAGCTTTGCTAAAAATACGTTTTATACTAACGGGTCACCGCTTGATCACTCCAATTTCTACTAAGGATCATTAGTAGAATTAAAAAGGATGCAAGGATTAGTAAACCCCATGAATTAAGGTTATAAAGTAAGTTGCCAAACGATGTATAAACAATGGCCATTGGTATATTCATAATAAATGATTGTCTAACAAATTCATTAAAATCCGTTGTTTTCTCCATCACATAAAAAGATAGAACATGAAAATGAACAAATGGAACCAAACGAAAAACAGAAAGCTGCCAAACATTAAGGTCTGGATCTTTTTTTAAGACCTTTGCCTTTAGTCTTGCTAAACGTTTATGAAGCCAAGGTACATACTTCATTAGAATATAAAAGCTAATCGATGATCCCATCAATCCTATAAATGAATAAAGAGATCCAAAAACGCCTCCAAAAAGAAATCCTCCAAGCTAGACATATTAATAAAACAGGTATAAATAAGACCTGTCTAATAAGATGTAGGAGAATAAAGAAAAAAGGACCAAGCAGCCGGCATTTTCAATAAATCGTGTTAATGGTTCTACATATTCTTCCAATCCGCAACAGTCTCCCCTCTTCCTTATCTTATGCTTGTATAGATAGAAGGATGAACAAAAGAATGCTGATATGTACAAGGATAAGAATCGGCAACCCGATTGAAAATTTCGGATGCTTTGTTTTATGTCTACATACACGCATTCCAATAAATGAACCGAGACTTCCACCAAATAATGCAATCAATAGTAGCGTTTTTTCAGGTGTTCTTCGCTTTTGCTTAATTGCCAGTTGTTTATCTCGATACATACTCACAAAACCAAGCGATCGTCATAATGATTCCATACATAAGGATTAAACCATAGACTTCAAGCATTTTGTTTCCTCCGATCACCATACAAGAAAAAAAGCGCTGTCCGATGACTGCGCTTTTTACTCTAATACTTAGCCTTTAAGGCTTGTTTTTGCTTTTTCTGCTAATGCAGTAAATGCTGCTTCATCATTAACAGCTAAGTCAGCAAGCATTTTACGGTTAACATTAATCTCAGCAAGCTTAAGTCCATGCATCAAACGGCTGTAAGACAATCCGTTGATACGTGCAGCTGCGTTGATACGTGTAATCCAAAGTTTACGGAAATCACGTTTCTTTTGACGACGGTCACGGTAAGCATAAAGTAATGCTTTCATTACCTGTCCTTGTGCTGATTTGAATAACGTATGCTTAGAACCATAATACCCTTTAGCTAACTTTAATACTTTCTTACGACGACGACGAGCGACATATCCGCCTTTTACTCTTGGCATCGCTAATCCCTCCTTTATAATCCGATACAGATCAATTATTTTTTATAAGTTAACATTTGACGAATGCGTTTGAAGTCTCCAGAATGAACCATAGCTGATTTACGCAGCTTACGTTTTTGCTTTTGAGACTTGTTACGGAACATGTGGCTTGTAAAACCGTGTGAACGTTTTAGTTTGCCGCTTCCTGTACGTTTGAAACGCTTAGCAGCGCCTCGGTGTGTTTTCATTTTTGGCATGAATCTAATCCTCCTTTAATGTGGTTCAAGACAGGCTGTTATTTCTCCGCATTTGGAGCAAGCACAAGGAACATGCTACGGCCTTCCATTTTTGGTCTCGCTTCAATTGTAGCAATATCTTCACATTCTTTAGCCAAACGCTCAAGTACTACGCGACCAATCTGTGAATGAGTAATTGCACGTCCACGGAACCTAATAGCTGCCTTAACCTTGTCACCCTTCTCAAGAAACTTACGTGCATTACGTAGTTTCGTATTGAAGTCATGATCCTCAATCGTTGGGCTCAGACGGACTTCTTTAGTATTAATAATCTTTTGGTTTTTGCGTGCTTCTTTGTCTTTCTTCTGTTGCTCATAGCGGTATTTTCCATAATCCATTATGCGGCAAACAGGCGGTTTTGCAGTTGGTGCTACGCACACAAGGTCAAGGTTAACACTTTGGGCCATCTCAAGCGCTTCAAATTTCGATTTCACACCAATTTGATCGCCATTTGCTCCAATAAGACGTACTTCCCGGGCACGAATCCCTTCATTGACCAACATGTCTTTACTAATAATGAGCCACCTCCACTGGATTTGATCTTGCAGACTAAACAAAGTCAAAATAGGTCATCGTATATTGACGTGTGTACAAGAAAGTAACAGCAGTACGCTTTAACAAAATTCCACACAAAAAAGTGCGGACGCACTGCGCCCACACTTGATAACTCGTTAATTACAAAAACGAATGATACCTACCAACATCTGTCGATCAGGTGAGAAGCGGGCGCTTCTGCTTTCTTATAGTCTGTTTAATAACACTCTTAGAATATTATCATAGGCAAGTCTTGCTGTCAACAACTTCATTACGCAATGTGAAATCCTCGGTGATACGAATGCTTTTGTTAACCGATTGAACGATGGGACAGTTCTTAGTGGCAAGCGACAACGCCTTAGCAATAGTCTGTCTTGAAGCATCTGTACCAATAATGGTGAAGTGAAGCGCAACATCAGTCACCTCATTCACCCCTGCTTCATTTCTGGTTACATCAGCCGTTAGTTCAATATCGCTAAAAGAAATTCGTTTCTTCTGAAGAACTTTCCTCAATACTCCACCACTACAAACGGCGATTGAAGAGACCAATAATTGATAAGGTCGAAATCCAAACTCTTCGTTTCCAGAAACCTCAAGTGTTCCAAATGAAGTTTTGTGTTCGAAACCATTTTCATTCATCTTAAACTGCATCCTGATCTCTCCTCTCGACTGTTTGATTAAAGTTGATGTGAAGCGATCTCTTTAACTAGCTGAGCCAAAAAGTCTTCTTTATTCACCACTTGTTGTTCCTGCTCGCCATACTTACGGATATTAACCGTTCCATCGGCAACCTCTTTGTCACCTAGTACCAGCATATATGGTGTTTTTTTCATTTGTGCTTCGCGGATCTTATAGCCAATTTTTTCATTTCGCTCATCTAGCTGAACACGTACTCCCGATTCTTCAAGAAGCGATTTCACACTTTGTGCATAGTCCAAATGAGCTTCAGGAGAAACTGGAATCACTTGAACTTGAACAGGTGCCAACCATGTTGGAAATGCTCCAAGCAAAGTGTTCAATTAAAATAGCAATAAAGCGGTCAATCGAACCGAATACAGCACGGTGGATAACAATTGGACGATCTTTTTCACCTTGCTCATTTACATACGTTAGATCAAATTTCTCTGGCATTTGGAAATCCAATTGAATCGTCGCACACTGATGGCTACGTTTTAGGGCATCCTTGATATGAAAGTCGATCTTCGGTCCGTAAAATGCACCATCACCCTCATTTAGGATGTAATCAACATTTAGGTCCTTTAATACATTTTCAAGTGATTGCTCTGCTTGTTGCCAAAGCTCGTCCGCTCCCATTGAATCCTCAGGACGTGTGGAGAGCTCCACAGAATACTCAAATCCAAATGTGCTGTAAATTTGGTCAACTAAACCAAATACTTGTTTGAGCTCATCTTCAATTTGATTTGGTGCAACAAAGATATGTGCATCATCCTGTGTAAACGTACGTACGCGCAACATTCCATTTAAAGAACCACTCAACTCATGACGGTGTACCTGTCCAAATTCAGCCATACGAATAGGCAGATCACGATAAGAATGCTGTGTATTTTTGTAGATCAACATATGACCAGGACAGTTCATCGGTTTTAATGCAAAACGTTTATCATCAACATCAGAGAAATACATATTGTCATGATAGTGGTCCCAGTGACCTGACTGCTCCCACAGACGCTGATTCATCATCAACGGTGTTCTAACTTCTTGATAACCAGCCTTTGTGTATAGATTACGCGAGAAATTCTCAAGCTCTGTACGGATAGTCTGGCCGTTAGGAAGGAAAAACGGCATACCAGGAGCTTCCTCAGAAAACATAAACAGCTCAAGTTCTCGTCCAAGCTTACGATGATCACGTTCCTTTGCTTGGCGAAGCAGATCTAGATGCTCATCCAATTCAGCTTGTTTGAAAAACGCTGTTCCATAAATCCGCTGAAGCATTTTGTTGTCGCTGTTACCTCTCCAATAAGCACCAGCTAAATTTTGTAGCTTAAATGCTTTAATTTTATTTGTAGAGGGTACATGAATTCCACGACATAAATCAAAGAATTCACCTTGTTCATAAATCGTTACCTGTTCACCTTCTGGAATCGCCTCTAGTAGTTCTTGTTTATACTCATCATCACCAAACTTAACCTTCGCCTCTTCACGACTTGCTTCCAAACGGTGAATTTCAAGATTTTCAGACACGATCTTTTTCATTTCTTTTTCAATCTTTGGCAGATCCTCTTGAGTAATCGACTCTTCTGAATCAATGTCATAGTAGAACCCGTCCTCGATTACTGGACCGACACCAAGCTTCACGTTTTTAAATAACCGGCGTACTGCCTGTGCCATTAAGTGAGCTGAACTATGTCTAAGAATTTCAAGTGCTTCATCTGATTCTGGTGTAATGATTGCCACTTCACCACTTTCAGGAATAGGTCGTTTTAAATCAATCAGCTGTCCATTGATTTTACCAAGCGATAGCCTTTTTCTTTAGTCCAGGACTAATAGAAGCTGCTACATCCTCAGTTGTTGAACCTTGAGGAAACTCCTTTTTTGCTCCATCTGGAAAAATCAGTTCTAACATATTCTCCATCTTCTAAACACTCCCTCTTTACTATTTTCGAGCACAAAAAAAACACTCGTCCCTTCCAAATGAAGGGGCGAGTGTGGTTCGCGGTTCCACCCTAATGTCCGTAATACGGCTTATCTTACAGATAACGGCTGCGTTCCGGCATCGGATACTTATGTTTTCCCCGATGCAGTTTAAAGGTGGTAAGGTCATAGTTCTGTGTTTTGAGGCTCTCACCATTCACCTCATTCTCTGAAAAACCATTCCATATGCCTCGTATCCTCATCTACACTGTTCATATCATGTGAATTATTAATATGTAGTATATTATAGGGAGGCAATAGGAAAAAATCAAGTGGGTTCATGTTTTTTATCTATTTGTTCTTTAAGAGGGTAGATATGAAGACGTTCTTCAAAGATCGACTGAATGGATAAAACCACACCGTTTTCTGGCTCATCTGTGAATACATGTACTTCAGCCGGAACCATGCTAACCAATGGACTAATCATCATATCTTGCACATCTACACCTTCTTCAAAAATCAGCTCTTCCTCCAAATAGAACAAAATTTCTTCCTTAGTTAGCTCCCGGAACTGTGAATCATAGAGAGTAAATACCTCGTCATGAACAACATATAGATGACTAACCTTAGGTGGCGTTTTTCTTAAATGCTGTCTGTAGTTCTCTAGCATGTTTTGATAATCCTGCTCCAACATGTATTCATCAATTGCCATTTCCACACAATCAATTAGTAATTCTCCATACTCTCTAAGGCGGAAGGTCAAAAACGGCTCATAATAAAAGGATGTTTCTTGCTCAATATTCGTCGCAAATGCTCGATAAATAAATTCTTTTCGATTAAAGAATAATTGAATGTCTGGAAGGTCCTGTTTATCACCTTCTAAAATCAATTTTGCAATGGAAAGAATTTGATACTGTTCCTCTTTGTCGGTAAAATAAAACATCGATTCGATAATCGACAATAACCACTCTTCCTCTTTACTATTAATAACAAATTCCGTTAACAATGATGCTAAAAGGGGATGAAATGAATCATAAAAACTAACTTTAACATCTTGATAACTGACATATAAAATACCATCTTCGTTTACCTTTATATCCGCTCCAAGGCCATAGGGCTGATACTTTTCTACATAGTGAGTTAATTCATGATATAGTTTACGGCAATCTACTTTTTCTTCAAAATGGATAGCGATCAACCAATATTCCCCCTTACCTAATCAAACTAGTCGATACACAACGTTGTCCGTATGCCTGACATGGGCTCTATTTCATCCTATGTGTAAAAAAGCAGAACATACCGGGTACTCATTGTTTTTTGTACGACACATTCCTCCAAATGGGACAGTTCGTCGTTTGGTTTCTCGTTATTTATGAGAGAAAGAGGAGGCTGCAGTCCTTCCGCTACCGAGATGGGGGCAAGTCTCGCCGGTAGAGCGCCTTAAATTCTTACTGGATTATGTAATATATGTCCAGAGCAGCTATCGTACTCTCTTATGTTGATGGACAAAAAAACGAACCATCATGATGTATGTTAAACATCATAATGGTTCGTTTTTGATGATACTTAAAACATCTCTGTTAAAGCACCACGTGTTTTTCTATTAGTTTTGCATAATAAAGTCTTTTTCAGCTGATTCTTCTCCGTCAAATACGCGAACAATATCATAACCTGTTGTTCTTTGGGCAGGAATTTTTCCTGCTTCTCGAATCAAACGAAGGGTTAGATTTGTATTTACTTTATGTGTTGTGTTTGCTGCTGAGACCACATTCTCTTCCATCATTGTTGAACCAAAGTCGTTGCAACCAAAATGAAGTGATTGCTTGCCTACTTCTGGTCCCATTGTTACCCATGAAGACTGGAAGTTTGGAATGTTATCTAAAAAGATGCGAGAAATCGCTACATTTTTAAGATAATCTTCTTTAGTCAACTTCTTCAAACGTCTTAAGCCTGTGTTCTCAGGTTGAAGCAACCAGGAGATAAAAGCTGTAAAACATTCTGTTTCATCCTGTGCATCTCGTACTCTTTGCAAGTGAAGGGCACGTTCTTCAAAGGATTCTCCAAACCCGATAACCATTGTAGCTGAGCCAAACATGCCAACTTTTTTGCTAGCAGTCATTGCCTCCATCCACTGTTCCCATGTTACCTTCAAACGACTAACACGCAGTCTTGTTTCCTCAGTCAGAATCTCTGCACCACCACCAGGCATACTATCAAGACCAGCCTTATGTAGTTCAGCAAGAACTTCTTCAACTGTTAGGTCAGACACCTCGGCAATTTTCCAAATTTCAGCAGGAGAGAAAGAGTGCATCCAAATATCAGGGAAGCGTTCTTTAATTCCTTTTAAGAGATTCGTATAATAATCAAGCTTAAGATTTGGATTCGTACCACCTTGCATTAGAATCTCAGTTCCACCCACATCGAGGGTTTCTTGGATTTTCGAGTAAATAACTTCATCATCCAAGACATATCCTTCCTTAGAATTAGGAGGACGATAGAACGCACAAAAACTGCAATATGTATCACAGAAGTTTGTGTAGTTCACATTACGACCGATTACAAATGTTGTAACAGGCTCCGGGTGCCATTTTTTCATAATCGTATCTGCGGCTTTCCCCAAGCTTTTCAAGATCGTCACTTTCATATAATTTTACAGCGTCAGCCATGGAAATTCGTTCTCCACTCACCGCGCGTTCAAGTATTTCATCGACACTCATTTGATGTAACCCCCATCATCTTACAAGGATATTTTCATCGTATCATAGTTAGATAGAAACATCCAACTGACAAACTTACGCGTAAAAGGAGAGATTCCGTTAGCTTCTCCGGTTCTCTCCTTTTACCATAATTAACGATGTATAGTGTTTAATACGTTCCATAATTCGTAAAGCTTTTAACTCCTCTGTTCCACCTTTATCAGAGTAAGCTAGATGTCGTTCTAACTCATCGTAGTCGTAATTTGATGTGAACAAAGTTGGTAGCTTTTCAAGCATTCGGTGCTGCAAAATAGCTCCTAACACATCATCTCTAGTCCAACTAGATGTCGTTTCAGCACCAATATCATCTAAGATTAACACTTGCGCTTTTTTTACTGCATCGAGTTTACTTTGAAACGAGCCATCTCCAATTGATTGTCTCATCTCTCTAAAGAAATCAGGAGTAAAAATGATAAAGGTTTCAATTCCACGATCCTTTAATTCATTAGCAATCGCACCCATCAGATACGTTTTACCGACCCCAAACTTCCCGTAAAAGTAAAGACCACTTCCATCTTCACCCGGCTTCGCGTTCATTGCAAATTGCAAGGCTGCCCTGCTCGCTTCCATCCGTTCTGTTCCCGCATCGAGTTGCTCAAAACTAGCTGTGAGAATCTCTTTTGGAATGTAGAGCGACTGTATTAATCCCTGTTCCTGCTTCTGTTTTTCATCCTGAACCTTAAGATTACAGGCATGGTATTGTATTTCTATATGATTACGTTCAATAAAAAGCTCAGGCTGATAGCCTTGCATTAGATTTGGACATTTTTTTAGCCCAGGACAATGATCACAGTGCTCTCTTTCTTTTTTATACTCATAGAGCTTGGTGAGCCCACCGGTGATCATTTCATTTGTTACATCAGGGTGCTTATCTAAAAAACTTGTAATATAAGGACTCTCAAGCAAGGATTGCTTAGCTTGATCAAGACGCTTTTGCAATTCCGAATTTCCGTCCCACTGTGAAAGTGCTGTATTAATTCGTTCCATTTATTATAGACCTCCCTTCTGCTGTTTAGAACGTCTTAACTCCTCTAACATTTCCTCAAAGCTTTGTTTTGATTGATTCGATTCAGATTTAGCTTCTGAAGTAGAGGCAGTCTCAGCGGATGCCTGTGATTGTTTTTCATCAAGCAACCATTTTGGAAGCTTATCTCTTTTCTGATTCCGTTTTCCTTGACTTTTTTGATTGTTATTTGATGGTTGTTTCTGAGCTTCCGTTTTACTTTGTTGTTCTTTTAAGGCAAGTTGCATCGCCTCTCGCACAAGCTTCACTTTTTTTCTCGACCAGTGACCAGCGATCTTGTTGATTAGCGGTTTAGAAAGCTTCATATCATATTGCCATAATACATAATCGAGAAGTACGTTCGCAACACCCGGAAGCAACTGATAATCAAGGATTAGCCCTTCAACAATTTTAGCGTCAGCTTGGGCAACCTGTGCACCCTCAGACCTTAGTTCAAGTAGTCTTAACGGTGAAGTGTTCTCATAAAAAACAATCGTTTTTTCTTCATCTGTTGTCGCTTCTTTTTGAGTCATCGTTCGATGTTTAACCGGGTGAGTCTTAAGACCAAGGCCAGGTGGTGTTCCGCCATACTCAAGCCTATACCAGTCTTGAGCTTTTTTTCTTAGAATATCTATATCTACCTTTTCATCGTGCAGCACAGCCTGGGAGACTATTTTGCTCATCTCAAGAGGGTCAATTCGATAAACAAAAGCTAAGCGAATAATCGTTTTTTCGACTTCCTGAGAAATGGCCTGCTCCGGCACAATGAAACTAGATAGTGATTTTTTCATTAGGTCCAAATCAAAATCCTCAAAATAAAAACCTTGTTTGCTATCTCGAGAAAGAATTGTTTTATCCTCAGAATTTGATAGTGCCTCTCCAGTTTCCGAACGTAAATTAGAAACCATTTCAGAATGATGTAGGGACGTATATACTTCATCAAATGAATAGGTTAATTCATTGTACTCCGATAATGGGACAGAATCCACAGAAAAACGATTGCGCAATTCTCGATATTGACTTTTGCCCAATCGATTAAATAGATACACGCTAAGCACATCATTCTCAAAAAACTGCTTAGGAGTCATCGGTGGTTGGAGCTCATATAAATAAACACTCTCAGAACCGATCTTCTTTTTATAACTTTTCAGTAATCCAATGCCTTCTAGCTTCTTACGCTCTTCAAAAATCTGCGCTAGTGATAGTTCGGTCATCAGCATTAATTGTCGATGCGTTTGTTCAGAGCTTGTCCATTGATCTCTTTCTAGATGTGCCCAAAACGTTGTATAAAGTCCGTTAGCAATAGTTCCGATTAAGGGTTGGTATAGAAGGACCATCACTTTCTGATCCATATCCGTTAAATAATCAGCCGTTCTTACCGTATATCTGTCAACAGGAAGCAGCTCTTTCCAATGCCAGCTCAATATAGTGCCCCCCTTTGCTTGTAAATCTTGCTCATAGTGTATCATGTCTACTTTATTTCTGCGCCTTTTTTATCTGTAAAAAGAAGGAAATAGGAGCTTAATAGCGCATAGCGCTTAAGCTCCTATTTTAGCCTTTGTTCATGAG
Source organism: Alkalicoccobacillus plakortidis (assembly GCF_023703085.1). Classification (NCBI taxonomy): domain Bacteria; kingdom Bacillati; phylum Bacillota; class Bacilli; order Caryophanales; family Bacillaceae; genus Shouchella; species Shouchella oshimensis. The sequence goes on from NZ_JAMQJY010000001.1 coordinate 1,289,514, forward strand.
GTCTGTTAATTCTTTAATAAAAACATTAATATCCTTAAACTGCCTGTAAACAGAAGCAAACCGAACATATGCGACATCATCAATATCAGCTAATCGCTCCATTACTAGCTCGCCTACATCTTGACTAAGCATCTCGTTTTTACCTGATCCCCGTAAATCTCGTTCCACATTATTCACTAAGTTCTCTAATGTTTCGAGAGGGACTGGTCTTTTTTCACAGGCTCTAATAAGTCCTCTTAAGATCTTTTCCCGACTGAACTCTTGGCGCGTTCCGTCTTTTTTCACTACAATTAATGGAACCTCTTCCACCGTTTCGAAGGTTGTAAATCTATTTCCACACGATTCACATTCTCTTCTTCTCCGTATGGATCGAGCTTCATCACTTGGCCTTGAATCCAGTACTCTTGTACCATTAAAATGGCATGTTGGACATCGCATGTAATCATCTCCAACCTTACACAAGTCAAGTCTTCTTACTACCATTCATCATATAAAAAAAGACGGGTTCTGACAAGCGATTATAATAGTTCGTCGCCTAAGCCAGACCCAATAAAGGTTAATTGTTTATCTAATTTCGAATACATAGCCACGAGCATTTTCCGGCTTTTCCCAAAATCTGATGGCAATACTGTACTATGAGAGCAGGAGAAATCAACAGCCGTTTTAAAGGGTCTAACTGTGATAACAGATGCCACCAGTAAGAATTTCTGACCGGACACTTGTTCAATAATCATCTCTCCGCGTTCTCTTTCCGTGCGCTTAAGCTTATAACCAGACTCCTTTACGACAGCTTCAATACCTTCAATGATCTTGTCCTTATTGCCTTTATAATATCTAGTCTGAAGAGCTTCGATGCTGTGCTTCTCACCTGTCTCGGCATGGTTTCTAGTAAGAAAATGCCATGTATCCTTAAATCCCATGATTCGTCCCCTCTTTCTCTATCATCCTTAGTAAGCGTTATCATTATTATAATCTAAAAAAGCGAATCTGCCAAAAGACATATTCGCTTTCTTACATTTTCATGATTGGTTAGATTCTACAGCCACTTTCTGAGGCTTTACTGGTCCCATTCCTCTAGGTACCTCAATCACTTCACTAGAAGTTGAATGAAGTTCCTGGGCAATATAATTAGAAGCCAGGTGCGGATCCAAATCTCCACAGGTATACACATCTATACTTGCATAGCCATGCTCAGGAAAACTGTGAATAGTCAAATGTGACTCAGAAATAATAACCACTCCACTTACACCATGTGGTGCAAACTTGTGAAAGGCCACCTCTCTTACTTCAGCTCCTGCTTTTAACGCGGCATCAACAAAAACCTGCTCAATTAAGTCCATATTATTCAACTTTTCTACATTACAACCCCATAGTTCTGCAATTACATGCCGACCCATTGTGTCCATAAGTTGAATCCCCCTTTACAGTATTAATCATGCCTTTCCAAGCATGCAGCACCATCTATACACACGGGGGAAAGTTAGTCCGATGAGGTCCTAACCCTTTCTGTGTAGAGATCATACCTTGCCAACTCCTTCAGAGCTCACGAAAACTAGTATACTTGGTTTTTAAAATCATTGCAATAGAGTGTACAAGAAACTTGTCAAATGATGCGAAAGAATTGAAAAGTTCAGGTAACGTTTGGTGAATGATTCTTTTCAATATACATAATAAGAGTGGGGAATCTGAAGTCTTGTCGCTCCCTGGATGGAGGGCACGCTTTCCGCGGGAGGGCGTTGAACTAATCTGGCTTGGCGCCATCTTATTTCAACCTTGCCCTTTATTCGAGGCCACTGAAAAAGGGTTGATATGTAGTTAAGGGTTCCTTTAAAAATATAAAAACAGCCTGCCATTCCCTTTATTTTGGAAATGGCAGGCTGTTTTTATTTATCATACCGACCCTTTTGGGGTTATTTTTGCTCCATGACTTTCAGTATTCGTTTGAGATTGGCTGAGAAGATGGCCATCGCTCCTTGAATTTCCATCGCTAATAGACCCGAGGAATTCGCCGTTTTATACCCGTGTCTATGCTTTAGTTCACTATTTTTCGCTTCAATTTTGTATCGCGTTTTGGCTTTTTCTTTAAACGTTTCACTTTGCTCAAAAGCGAGATGTTCTTCATGTTCAGGAGAATGGATGGTGACAGAATATGTTTTGCTTTTGGCTCCCTGTTTATAACACCCTTCTTGGAAGGGACACGTCTTGCATTTCTCGATATCAAAATAATACTTCTGTCTTTGGTTTTTGCCTTGCTTCGTCGTTCCTTGTCTGTGTGTCAAAATAGCTAAATGGCCCGCTTTACATACATACATCCCCGCATCTTTATTAAACTCAAACTCTTCTTCCTTTGAGCGTGTCCCATGGGCAATGGATGGATTGGTTTTAGAAATTAATTCAATCTGATTTGCTTTCGCGTACAGGAGATGATCTTTTCCTGAATACGCCGCATCTCCGATGACGGATTCCACTGTCATCCCTGCGTCTACACTTTTTTCAATGAGTGTTCGAAGTTGCTTTGCGTCCGATTTTTCTCCTGTTGTGATGACCGCTGCGGTAATCACGCGTTCATCACTCATCGCTAGATGAGTTTTATAGCCAAAGAAAGACGTATCGGCACTTTTGTGACCCCTTCGGGCGTCTTGATCTTTCATGGATTGGAGGCGTTCGATATCATCGTTGACGGTTTCTTCTACTAGATTCAACGGCTCCGTCACCTTTGGATAGGCATGCAGGGTCGGATGTTGTTTGATCACACTCAAGAGGGTTTGCGTGTACACGAGTTCTTCATCTAAATCATTCTGAGTTGGCTTAGCTGGAAGTTTGACTTGATGGACTCATCGACAGAATAGACTGCTTTCCTCAAGTTTTTTGATCGTTCTCGCAGAATATCGATCGGCTTTTTCTGGTTATAACGTGCCTGGGTATGAGTAGAATCAACGATGATCGTTTTACTTTTAATGACGCCTTGTTCAACCGCTAGTTCGACTGTCTTTCCGATTAATAAATCAAGTACATTCAGATCCTTTAAACGCAATTTACGGAACTTCGTTAAGGAGCTTGAATCAATGACCTCTTCCTCAGGTGCCATGCCTAAGAAGTATTTATACGACATATCATATCTAGAACGCTCCACCAAGCTCCACATCTGATAATGGAAACATGCTTTTTAACAATAAATATTTAAACATTCGAATAGGGTCTATGGCTGAGCGACCGTGATCCACGTTATAATTCTGTACCAACTCATCATAAATAAAGGAAAAATCAATAAGATCATTCAGTTTCCGTAATGTATGATCTTTAGGAACGATGAGATCATATAGATCAGCATACGCACTGAGTTGGAGAGATTGTTGTTTTCGAATCATAGTCAGCCACCACTTTCATGTTAGATACACTTATCTTATCAAAAATGAAGAAGAATCTGAGGTAAAAAGAGAGAGGCAGACTAAAATGACGACTATACCTAAAAAAGAACGTTGCCATTTAGTTGATCAGAAGAATAGCGGAAGGAGAAACCGAAGACTCCTGCGGAACAGAACGAGTCTGAAGACATTGAAGGGGTGCCCTTCCACTTCAAGGGCTGAGGCCGTTCCCGCGGAAAGCGAAGGTTTCTCCTGGAGCGGTGCCCGTGAGCTTTTTTCTAACTGACTTTTTCAGTGGCCTCCCTTTATTCCCGCAGGAGTCGGCCTCCCCATCCCGTCCGCTTTGAGAGAGCGTCATATTTCTAATTAGTATAGAAAAATTATTTGTAGAATCTTAGTACAGGGATACAAAAAAAATCAGGTATATATTCACTCTTTAAAAACCTCATACAGTATGTACAAACGAATCAAGATGTGAAGAACCTTCAACATAACGAAGTGAATGAATAGCGTGCGAACAATTTGATTTAATTGATAAATTCACAGTAGAACTTCACTGATCTAGAAGTAATTCGATCATACTTACTATTCAACCTAAACTAGCATAGCATATACACGTAGTCACCAAGGATTTCAGCCTTGGTGAGGTTTCGTAGTACGTTACACAAAACGGCTCAACAGTCTCCCTCAGAACGTGAAGTGTACGTTCGAAGCGACAGTCGCACTCCTTTTTTTGATGACCAAAACCAGCTAAATCATTTCTGTCCCTGCTTCATAGGCAGCTTAATTCAGCTCGTCTGCTTAAAAGCCAAAAAACCTCTGAGAATTTTTTCATCAGAGGCTGATTTTAGTCCGAACTTATAGGCATAGTCTTCTTATTTGTCTTCTATACAGCTACTTCTTTTTTTAAACGGTCGGCTACATAGTTCATTAAGTCTACTACTCGGCATGAGTATCCCCATTCGTTATCATACCAGGCAAGAACCTTAACTTGACGATTTCCTTGTACACTAGTTGAGAGTCCATCAATAACTGATGATTGTTCTTCTCCATTAAAATCAATGGATACTAGGGGTTCATCTGTATAACCTAATATTCCTAATAGATCTGTTTTTGATGCTGTTTTAAACACTTGGTTTACTTCTTCAACCGTAACATCCTTTTTCAGCTGCACAACGAGGTCAACTAACGATACATTTGGCGTTGGTACACGTAATGCCATACCATGAAGTTTACCTTCAGCTGCGGCAAGACCTTTGATAATGCTTTTGCGGCACCCGTTGAAGTTGGGATGATCGATTGTCCACAGGACCTTGCGCGACGCAAGTCTTTATGAGGATTATCAATATTTTTTTGATCATTGGTGTATGAATGAACCGTTGTCATCATACCGCTTTCAATACCAAACGATTGATCAAGTACTTTAGCAACTGGCGCTAAGCAGTTTGTTGTGCAAGATGCATTTGAAATAATATGATGATTTTCGGGTTGATATTGGTCTTCATTTACCCCCATCACAATGGTAACGTCCTCATCTTTTCCCGGAGCCGTAATAATAACTTTTTTTGCTCCTGCTTGAAGGTGGTAACCTGCCGTTTCTTTTGATTTAAACTTGCCTGTTGCTTCAATGACTACATCTATATTTAGTTGATTCCACGGGAGTTCAAGTGGATCTCTTGTTTGAAACAACTTAATTTCTACATTATCTACCAACAAACGTCCGTCTCTCACTTCAACAGCAGCAGCAAATGGTCCATGTACACTATCATATTTGATTAAATGAGCAAGTGTTTCTACCGGATATGAAGCATTTATTGCGACAACATGTACCTTTTTATCAAGTATCGCCTTACGAAATACCATCCGTCCGATTCGTCCAAATCCATTAATAGCTACATTAGGTTTCATATCGTATCCCTACTCCCTTAAAGTGTTATACTTAAACTTCGTTAATTTAGATAAAGTATAACACATATAAAATGATTAGGAGCACTTTTCTTGAAATTCATAAAAAAACCTACTGAAATCAGCTATACACTGATTTCAGTAGGTTATTGTCGTACATTCCAATTTTTAAAAATGTGATGTAATTGACGTTCAGTCTCTTCTTTAGAACCATGATTTCGAATGATCTCATCTGCTCGTTCTACTTTCTCATCAATCGCTATCTGTGCATTCATTCGAGATCGGGCTTGTTCTACTCCATTTTTGTCTCGAGTCACTAGTCTTTCAAGTTGAATATCCGGTTGAACATAAACGAGTAACACTTTATCCACAAGATGGAATAGATTGCTCTCATATAATAGCGGGATATCAAGAACAACGTGCTTATGCCCTTCCTGCTGATAAGCTTTTGCTTTTGAGAGGAGCTGCTCTCGTACAACAGGATGAACGATTGCATTTAACTTCTTTCTTTGACCTTCATCCGAAAAAATTCTATCGCCTAATAAAGAACGATTAATTGAGCCGTCTTCTTGAAGAATGTCTTCACCAAAAGTAGACACAACCTGGTCAAATGCAGCTCCACCAACCTGCATGACTTCTTTGGCAATGACATCGGCATCTACAACAGGCACTCCTGCTTGTTTTATCATGTTAGCAACAGTGGATTTTCCTGTCGCGATTCCGCCGGTTAAACCAATGATCATATAGCCCTCCTTATATTTTCCACAAACCAAGGATAATCAAAATTAAGCCCGGGATAAAAGACAATCGGTTCATCCATGAAACACTCGAGAACCTGAATCCGCTTTTCATACCAAGCAGTAGAAATAATCCACTCATAAAGGCAACACATACGGCCAATAACCATGGTGCATAACCAAGCAATGCTGCACCAACTCCTGCTCCAAATGCATCTAATGACAAAGCAGCACCAAGTAAAAAAGCTTCTCTGCCTGTAATTGTACCGGATTTGTCCATGTCCGCCTTTAGAGGTTCTCTTAGCACATGGATAACAAAGCCAAAAATCCGTAATTGAAAGCTAATAGGATTTTCTTTTTTTGCTCGTTTGGGTTTTGATTTCTTTTTAGGTGGTGCATACACCTGCCAAAGTGTAAACAGTCCAATCAAAATAAGTAGAACAGCTCCAGCTGCCTCAGCAATATCAGCAGACAAATAGATAAAAATCGTTTTTCCAAGAGCCATTGCAAGCAAAATTGAGGCTCCTGAACAACACGCAATAAACAGAAGTGACAGAAAGGGAATCTTCATTTTTCGTAAGCCATAAGTCATGCCAACCCCATAGCTGTCAAGACTGAGTGCAAATGCAAGCATCAGTAGCGTAAGTATACCCGTCATGAATATAAGCTCCTTCCTAGGCGTTTCATTTTCAGCATATGAAAGGAGCTTATTTAATGTACCTTATGCCCTAGGCTTGGCAGGTTGGACAATAATGAGTACCACGTCCACCAACTACAATTCGCACAATCGTATCATTACATTGTTTACATGGCTCATTTTTCCGACCATACACCTCAAGCGTCTGTTGAAACATTCCCATTTCACCTTGACCGTTGACGTATGATTTAACAGAACTACCTCCAAGCTTCACAGCTTGTGACAAGGTTTCGACAATTTTAGAGTGAAGTAGTGTGTATTCATTCTCTGATAGAGAGTTCGCTAAGCGTTCAGGGTGAATCTTTGATCGGAATAAAGCTTCATCCACATAGATATTGCCTAAACCAACCACTGTTTTTTGATCAAGAAGAAACGGTTTTATTTTCCTTGTCGTTCGTTTACTGGCTTCCTTAAGTAGTTCCACTGTAAAGTTTCCAGAAAATGGCTCAACCCCTAATTGCAATAGAGGCATATCCTCTTCTTCTTTTCCCTTTTCAAAAAGGTGCATGGTCCCAAACTTTCGTACATCCTGATAACGAAGCTCCAAACCATCAGAGAACAGAAACGTAACATGTGTATGAGGAACAGGAGCATCCTCCTGCTTATACACGCCATACCTGCCCTCCATGCGAAGATGAGAGACCATCACAATGTCATCCATCTCAAACAAAAGGAACTTCCCTCTTCGTTTCATAGACCGAATCGTCTGTCCTTTTAATTCTGTTGTAAATTCCACCGTATCAGCTGGACGTTTGATGATATTTGACCACGCAATCTCTACAGACTCGATTGTTTTACCAATAACTAATTCCTCAAGCGTCCGTCTAACTGTTTCTACCTCTGGTAATTCTGGCATTCTCTATTACGCATCCTTTGCTATTTGTTCTATTTTGCTTCGTACCATGTTTCCCCAACTGAAACATCCGCTTTTAACGGCACCACTAGCTCAAGTGCTGATTCCATAACTTCCGGAACAATTCTATTCATGATCTCTAGCTCATCTTCAGGCACTTCAAAAATCAATTCATCGTGTACCTGTAACAGCATTCTGCTCTTTAATTGTTCGTTCTCCAAACGCTCAGCCATATCAATCATTGCTTTTTTAATAATGTCTGCGGCTGTACCTTGAATTGGTGTATTCATGGCTGTACGTTCAGCAAAGCTTCTAAGATTAAAGTTACGGCTAGTGAGCTCTGGAAGATAGCGTCTCCGCTGCATTAAGGTTGAGACAAAACCAAGCCTCGCGTGCCTCCTCTACAACATCATGCATGTACGCTTTCACATTTGGATAGCTTTCTAAATAACGTTCAATAAATTCCGCTGCTTCCTTACGTGTAATGTCTAAGCTTTGAGACAAACCATAATCACTAATGCCATAGACAATTCCGAAATTAACCGCTTTGGAACTTCTACGCATATTAGATGTGACCTCAGTTTCCTTCACATGAAAAACATCCATCGCTGTTTTTGTATGAATATCCATGTCATTTTTAAACGCCTCTATTAAGCCCTTATCTCCTGAAATATGGGCTAATACTCGTAATTCAATTTGAGAATAATCAGCTGCAAGAATCGACCACCCAGGCTCAGAAGGAACAAATGCTTTGCGAATGGTACGTCCTTCCTCTAAACGGATCGGGATATTTTGTAGGTTGGGATCCGTTGAGCTTAACCTACCCGTTTGAGTTAATGCTTGATTATAACGTGTGTGAATACGCCCAGTACTCTCATCTACTACTTTTAATAACCCTTCGATATAAGTAGAGAAAAGTTTACCCAACTGACGATAGAGTAGTATATGCTCAATAATTTCATGTTTACCTGCTAATTTCTCTAACACATCAGCAGAGGTGGAGTAGCCTGTTTTTGTCTTTTTTACAGGTGGTAAGCCTAATGTTTCAAACAAGATCTCTCCAAGCTGCTTAGGCGAATTAATATTAAAGCTTGTCCCTGCCAATTCATGTATTTTTTGTTCCAGTGTCTTTAATCGTTCAGATAGATCTTCGCCCATTTTTTCAAGCTGAGACTTGTCGACTTTTATTCCCGTTGTTTCCATACGTCCTAGAACAACAGATAATGGCATTTCTAAATCATAAAAAAGAGAAGATTGGTTATTTGCTTCTAGCTCTTTTTCAAGATCCGCTTTTAACTCGAATACTGCAGATGCTTTTCGACCCAAGTGATCACTTAAGACGTCCTGATCAGGAATACGTTGTTTCGCCCCTTTTCCATAAACAGTTTCATCATCTTCAACAATCGATAGTCCTTTTCGATTAGCAATATCACTAATACCGTGCGATGACACGGATGGATCAAGTAGATAAGAGGCAATCAGCAAGTCAAATTCAATTCCGTCAAGCTCGATATCCTGCCAACCTAAAGCAACAACTGTTCGTTTGGCATCAAATACCCACTTTTTCTTTGACTCATCCTTTGCCCACTCAACAAATAACTCCGATTCAATCGCTTGGTTTTGTTGGAATAAAAAACGTTCCGTGTTCATTTGTCACAGCAAATCCTTCAATTGGTGCATGGTGATAATGCTCGCCTAACACCTCTGCTACAATCGCTGATGGACTGGACAAATGCTTATCTGTAATGGTTTCAACAATTTCTATATCTAGTTTACTTAATTCTTCTGTTTTTGTTTCTCCATGTTCATCTGGAAGACGATTTAGTAAAGAAGAAAAATCGAGATCTTTAAAGAATGAACTCACCTTGTGGACATCAAACTCACCAAAAGCCAAATCCTCAATTTGTAGATCAACAGGTACTTCTGTATAAATCGTTGCTAATGTCTTACTTAAAAGTGCCTGGTCGTGATGTTCAACAAGTCGTTCCTTCATCTTTTTACCCGATATTTGCTCAACAGATTCAAGAACTGTTTCGACCGAACCAAATTCTTTTAGCAGTTTTAATGCTGTTTTTTCACCGATTCCAGGTACACCAGGAATATTATCTGATGTATCGCCCATTAGTCCTTTTAAGTCAATGATTTGCTTAGCAGAAATTCCATACTTCTCGTCGATCGCATCAAGATCATAACGATCCATGTTGGTGATTCCTTTTTTAGTTAAATACACTTCTACTTGCTTTGTGACAAGCTGAAGTAAGTCTTTATCTCCAGAAATAACCTTTACTTGCCAGCCTTCTTTTTCTGCACGACCTGCAAGTGTACCAATAATATCATCAGCCTCATAATCAGTTGCTTCATAGCGCTTAATTCCATATGTATCAAGAAGTTCCCTGATAAACGGAAGCTGTTCTGATAACTCTGGTGGTGTTTTTTGTCTTGTTCCTTTGTATTCTGAATAGGTCTTATGACGGAAAGTAGATTTCCCAGCATCAAAAGCAACTAAAATATGTGTTGGCTTGTCATCTTCAAGTATTTTAAGCAGCATGGTAGTGAAGCCATACACTGCGTTTGTGTAAATTCCTTTATCATTAGATAAAAGCGGCAACGCAAAAAACGCTCGATAAGCGATACTGTTACCGTCGATTAAGATCAATTTTTTCATATATTATCCGCCTCATTTCTCTTTCAATCCTTGCCTTAATTGTACCATAGGCATACTTAAATAGAAAAAATGCTGAAAATGTGCACAAAAAAAGAGGACGGAAGCATAAGGGGGAGCTTCCGTCCTTCAAGGGGGTGAACAATATCATCCAGTCAGGGTTAGTTGGGACCGGATGTATCATTCGTGGTAGACCGTTCACTTATTGAGTATAAGGATAAGCTGTAAAACGGTCATAAAGCCCTTGTAAATGTTTTGTAAAGATTAAAAGATCTCATCTATCTGTTCTTTTGGAAATACTAGTGTAAACGTGGTCCCCTCACCCTGCTTACTTTGAACATGAATACTTGCGTGATGGGCTTCTGCCAAGTGTTTAACAATTGCCAGTCCTAAACCAGTTCCTCCTGAGTTACGGCTACGAGCTCTGTCAACTCGATAAAAGCGTTCAAACACTCTAGGAATTTCATTTTCTTCTATACCAATCCCAGTGTCTGTTACTTTTAACTCAACTGTTGATTGATTGCCTTTAACCATCACTTCTATCTTGCCACTTGCAGGTGTATACGTGATGGCATTATTAATAATATTTATGAGGATCTGCTTCATTCTCTCAGGATCCCCTTGCATCGTTGAATCTCCAGACGAAGCAAGTGTCAAGTTAATCTCCTTTGTACTTGCCTTGTCATTTAACATCGTAACGACTTCATCTGCTATTTGAACCAACGTCATTTCCGCCCAATGCACTTGAAAATAGGAACGTTCAATTTTTGATAGTTCAAGTAAATCGTGAATTAAGCTTTGCAGACGCTCGCTTTCTTTTAAAATGATTTTCAAAAACTTCTCACGCAGTTTTTCCTCATCCATTGCTCCATCCAACAATGTTTCTGAGAATCCCTTAATAGATGTAATTGGTGTTTTTAATTCATGCGAGACATTAGCAACAAAGTCTTTTCGTACTTGTTCCAACTTTTTCTGTTCAGTTATGTCATGTAAAACTAATGTCATGCCTCTTATTTTTCCAGATGCATCTAACACAGGTGCTCCGTAGACATCGTACACTTTAGACATATAGGCTTCACCAATGGTCAACTGGTCTCGTTGTTTGGTTTCTGTAATAAAAACAGATTGAATAAATTGCACTAAACCAGGCTCTTCCATCACATCATGATACAGCCTATTTAACCAAGACTGATCCTCCACCTGAAAAATGAGTCTACTCGCCTTATTCATCACAGAGATGTCTCCACGTACATTGATGAGAAGTAACCCACTTCCCATATTTTCAATCAGTGTCTCCATTCTCTCCTGCTGCGCTTGATGCCGTTTTGAGATATAGTCTAAATTATACGCAAGCATATTAAGCGATCGACTTAGCTGACCAATTTCCGCATGCTGATTCTCAAATGTCCTTGCAGAATAGTCCCCTTTAGCTAAACGTTTTGCTACTTTTACCGCTTCGTCAATTGGCCTCATCATCTCTTTTGTTACTCTAAATGTTAAAAGGGATATCACAACAACAGCCACAAAAAAACTTGCAGCAATAATAATCCAAATTGTCTGATCAACAGCTTGAAGGCTTGTCATTGGTAGACCCAAACGAAAATACCCAATAATCTGATCATCTGTATCTGTTATGGGTACAGCATAATACAACAGCTCTTGTCCTAATGTCTCGCTATACCGAATCTCATAGCCATCATCATTCGAATCTGCTGAGCGAATTTCTGGTCTATCCAAATGATTATCCAACGGTTGATCCGTTTCGGCAGATTCTCCTAATACTTGACCGTCTAGGTCCAAAATTGTTACTCGAGCAAGGATTCGTCCGCTAATGGTTTCGGCTAATTCATCCATTTCAGTTGGCGCTGTATCTGGATCTAACGCAGCTCTTGTGCCATATATGATCCGAGTCTCGCTTCACTTTCTAGCCTTTCACTAACGGTTTTTAGATGAAAGTCTTTGTACCAGTGCCCAATTGTTAAACCAAGACCAGACATGACTAACAGTGTAATAAGCGTAATCACACTAATAAAACGAAAACGCAGTTTATGCATCTAACAACGGCTCTTCCATTTTATAACCTAATCCTCGTATCGTTTTAATATATACAGGTTTTTTTGTATTTGGCTCGATCTTCTCACGTAAATGGCTAATATGCACATCCACAATACGAGTATCCCCTACGAACTCATAATCCCAAACAGCATTTAGCAATTGATCTCGAGTGAGCACTCTACCTTTATGATTAGCTAAATATAAAAGAAGTTCAAATTCTTTAGGTGTAAGTGATAACGCCTGACCCTGACAGTTCACTTCATAATTCTCAGGGAAGATATCAACTTCACCGATGCGGATCATTTCTGATACATCATCAGTTGATTGAGCATTCAGAGCTGATTGAGCCGCTCTGCGCAAAATAGCACGGACTCTGGCAACAACCTCTCTTGGACTGAATGGTTTGGTCATGTAATCATCTGCACCTAGTTCAAGTCCTAATACTTTATCAAACTCATCATCTTTAGCAGTAAGCATTAGAATTGGAGTCTGGACCTTACTAATTCTTAATTGTTTACACACATCAATGCCATCCATCTCAGGAAGCATTAAGTCAAGTACGATCAGATCGAATGTGTTTTGTTTAGCAAGCTCTAATCCTGCTGCACCATCACTTGCTGTCTCAACTTCATAGCCAGCCTGTTCGAGATTAAATTGGAGCAAAGTCACAATGGATTCTTCATCATCTACTACTAATAGTCGTTTTCCCATAAAGGATGCCCTACACTCCTAACAATTAGATTGAACGGTCTTTTCTCTGTTTACATGTAGTATAACAAACTTTATATAAAAACTTGTGATAATCTTTACAGAATAAAATTATTAAAAGTCTTTACAGGTTTTAAAGGTTTGTCCTTCGGCTTCGCTCCCAGGATGAAAGGGGACGCTTTCCGTAGGCGGGCGTGGAACTAACCGGCTTTGCCGGTGGATTTCCACCTGCCCTCTCCTCCTGCTGGAGTCGTCCCTTCCATCCTGTCCGCTAGTATAAGTAGTTTATTCAGTTTAGATGCTATCTAGAAAATAAGATCAATTGAATTTAAAATCATAGCACCTTACCAACGAAAATCGTACTTTACCCGCTCTTGCCCCTCCTTTCCTGAAGGTATGCCACACTTAGCCGAAGCAGCATCCTCGCGACGCATAAATAAAAAAACCGAACCATTATGTGAGGTTAAACAACATAATGGTTCGGTCAGCTTTTTTGATAAATCTATTCTTTTGGTAGTGCCTTCATGACATTGCGAACGGAATCAGCTGATTGATCTAGCTGCTTCTTTTCATCTGCAGTCAATTCTAGCTCAATAATTTTTTCGATACCGTCTCCGCCAAGGATTGTAGGTACACCAAGATAAAGATCCTCGTAACCATACTCTCCTTCAAGATAAGCAATTGTTGGTAGAACTCGTTTTTTATCTTTCAGAATGGCTTCAACCATCTGTGTAAGTGATGCAGCTTGGTGCGTAGTAAGCACTGCCGTTTCCAAGCAATCCTACGATCTCCCCGCCGCCTTTACGAGTCCGTTCGACAATTTCACTAATTCGTTCTTCAGAAATTAAGCTTGTAAGTGGTACACCACCTACTGCTGAATAACGGATCAGTGGAACCATGTCATCACCATGACCACCAAGAACAAATCCTGTAATATCCTCAACTGAGATGTTTAATTCCTCAGCGATAAATGTACGGAATCTTGCCGTATCAAGTACACCTGATTGACCGATGACACGGTTTTTAGGGAATCCAGATTCCTTGTAAACCGTATACGTCATCGCGTCAGCCGGGTTAGTAAGCACGATGATATAACAATTAGGCGAGTGTTTTACAACTTCTTTAGTAACAGATTTCATGATACCGGCATTTGTACTGACTAAGTCATCACGGCTCATTCCAGGTTTACGAGCAATACCTGCTGTGATGACAACTACATCAGAATCCTTTGTATCTTCATAACTTGAAGTCCCGGTAATCTTTGAGTCTGTACCTTGAACTGGCGTTGATTCAAACATATCTAACGCTTTCCCTTTTGTTGGTCCTTCCATATCAGGAATATCAACAAGTACCACATCACCTAGCTCTTTCTGTGCTACCATCAATGCCGTTGTCGCTCCTGTGAAACCTCCACCAACTACTGAGATCTTTCTGCGTTTTATAGCCATATAACGTCCACTCCTTCAATCGGTATCATCTGTTTTACTAGTATTATTTGAGGTTTTTAATTAGTTCGTCTGCAAATCCTGAGCATGATACCTCAGTTGCTCCATCCATTAAACGAGCGAAGTCATACGTTACTACCTTACTAGCAATCGTTTTGTCCATAGAATTCATAATAAGGTCAGCAGCTTCGTTCCAGTTTAGGTGGCGTAATAATAGCTCTCCAGATAATAGAACAGAAGATGGATTTACTTTATCAAGTCCAGCGTATTTTGGAGCAGTACCGTGCGTTGCTTCAAAAATTGCATGGCCAGTATCGTAGTTGATATTTGCTCCAGGAGCAATACCAATTCCACCAACCTGTGCAGCAAGTGCATCAGAGATGTAATCGCCATTTAAGTTCATTGTTGCAACAACATCAAACTCTTTTGGACGAGTTAGAATTTGTTGTAAGAAGATATCAGCAATTGAGTCTTTAACAACAATCTTGCCTGCAGCTTCTGCTTCAGATTGTGCTTTATCAGCAGCTTCTCTTCCATCAGCTTCAACAATCTTGTCATACTGTGCCCATGTAAATACTTTATCTCCATACTCACGTTCAGCAAGTTCATAACCCCATGCTTTAAACGCTCCTTCAGTGTACTTCATGATATTTCCTTTATGAACAAGCGTTACACTCTTACGTCCTTCAGTTAGTGCGTAGTCAATCGCTGCACGAACTAGACGCTCTGTTCCTTCTTTAGAAACAGGCTTAATTCCAATTCCAGAAGTTTCAGGGAAACGAATTTTCTTAGCTCCCATTTCATTTTTCAGAAATTCGATAAGTTTCTTCACTTCATCTGAACCCTCTTGATATTCGATACCAGCATAGATATCCTCAGAGTTTTCACGGAAAATAACCATATCTACTTCTTCTGGACGTTTAACTGGTGAAGGTACACCATCAAAGTAGCGAACTGGACGCAAGCATGTGTAAAGGTCAAGCTCTTGACGAAGCGCCACGTTTAGAGAACGAATTCCTCCGCCAACTGGAGTTGTTAGAGGACCTTTAATTGCAATTAGATATTCACGGATTGTATCAAGAGTTTCTTCAGGTAACCAGCTTCCAGTCTCGTTAAAAGCCTTCTCTCCTGCAAGAATCTCTTTCCAAACGATTTTCTTTTCTCCGTTATATGCTTTCTCAACTGCAGCATCTAAAACACGAGAAGCCGCTGCCCAGATATCTGCGCCAATACCGTCTCCCTCGATATAAGGAATAATTGGTTCATTTGGTACATCCAACACACCATTGTTTACTTTAATAATCTCTCCACTAGACATAATATTTGACCTCCTGAAAAGTTTTGACCGACGTTAATCGGACATACTGAAATATTATATGTACTAGGAGGAATATTCCTCCTGTAACACCCTTCTTAACGTTGCTCTAAAGGAACAAACTTTTGTTTACCTGGCCCTACATACTCGGCTCTAGGTCGAATTAATCGATTGTTTGCATACTGTTCAAGAATATGAGCAGTCCAACCTGACGTACGGCTAATCGCAAAAATCGGTGTAAATAAATCGTGTTCAATTCCCAAACTATGATAAACACTTGCAGAGTAAAAGTCTACGTTTGGCAAAAGACCTTTTTCTTTTGTAACTAATTCTTCAACACGTATAGACATATCATACCACTTTGTTTCCCCAGTCGTGTCTGTTAATTGTTTAGACATGTCACGAAGGAACTTTGCACGTGGATCACCATTCTTATAGACTCGGTGTCCAAAGCCCATTATTTTCTCTTTTTTCTCAAAGGCGTTTTTGATGTAAGTTTCTACTTGATCAACTTCGCCAATGTCAGAAAGCATCTTCATCACAGCTTCATTTGCTCCACCGTGAAGTGGACCTTTTAGTGCTCCTATTGCCGATGTGATACCAGAGTAAACATCTGAAAGCGTAGCAACACAGACTCTTGCAGTAAATGTTGATGCATTCAATTCATGATCAGCATGAAGTACAAGCGCTTTATTAAATGCTGTTACTTCAAGATCTTCAGGTATTTCACCCTTCAACATATAAAGAAAGTTAGCTGCAAAGCTTAATTCTTTATTTGGCTTAACAGGCTCTTGACCTTGTCGAATTCTAGAAAACGCTGTCACAATCGTTGGGATTTGTGCTTGGATACGTAGAGCTTTTGCACGATTAGCCTCTTCGTCCATTTTGTCAGCCTCTTCATCAAATAAACCAAGTGTAGAAATGGCTGTGCGTAAAACGGCCATTGGGTGTACTTTATCAAGAGGAAGCGTTTTTAATTGATCTAATACCTGCTCGGGTACTTCAGCATTAGAAGCAAGTTCATTAGAAAAGGATTTAAGCTCTTCTTGATTTGGCAATCTTCCATTCCAAAGAATGTAGACAACTTCTTCAAAACTAGCATACTCAGTTAAATCATTAATGTCATAGCCTTGATACGTTAAAACATCATCAATTATAGAACTTACACTAGACGTAGTAGCTACGATACCTTCTAAACCTTTAGTACTGGTCACGCAGATCTCCCCTTTTCAATCAAACTTATAGTGTAGTAAAAAGTAAATGCTTTCATTTCATTTTTCGCATGAATTCAATTACTAATCAAAAAGCACAACCACATTTATCTTACCTTGACCTTTATCTAAGCTCAATTAAAGCGACTCATTTTTTATGAAATGGATAATCGTTTTTGAATCAACCGCCCAAATTCATAAAAAATGTGACCGCCTTCATTGTCAAATACGCTACACCAGCTCCAATTAATGGACCGACAGCAACACCATTAAATAGTGCAACAGCAAGGATCGTTCCAATGACAAGAGCTACCGTAATATGTGGATCATTTTGCAGAAGATCTATCCCATTTGCTGCAACTAGAGCAACCAATATCCCTGCTCCAAGTGCAATCCACGCATATGAGGATCTAACTGCTTCAGCAAGGTGTTTGAAACCAATGTCACCAGTCACAATTGGAGTTAGTACAGCAATTGTAATAACAGTCACACCAATATTTAAACCTTTTTGCTGAAGAAGTGGAAATAGTTTATCTCCAAGTCCCACCCACTTGACAACAAGCAAAAATAGAACAGCAATCATAAGCGATTGATTTCTCGCCACGACAGCAATCCCCAGTAAAATCAACATAAACAAGGTGGCATGAGAAATCAAATGGTGAACCCAACTTTCTTCTTAGCAATTCATAGTTATCATATCATAGTTTAAATCTTTCCGCTATATCTGTCGATTTAAGAGGAAGCGAGCGAGGAAAGGTAAGAAATTTATACATTTTACCGTCGCGACATGACTATAACTTGCCCTTTACGAAACAGATGATACACCCATTTAACAACAAGTGCCTTAACTGCGGCTCTAGTGAATGGTATAAACAAAAAGATTCCAATTAGATCAGTGATAAAACCTGGTAAAAGCAACAAAGCTGCACCGATAAAAATACAAATGCCGTCCAATACAATCCCTGTAGGTGGCTCTCCCTTACTTGCCTGCAGACGCATCACTCTAATTGCTTGAAGTCCCTCTTTTTTAGCAAGCACTAAACCTAATAGGCTTGTCATGACCATCAGTGCCAAAGTTGCCCAAATACCAATCCACTGAGCCATAAAATAAATGCCTGCGATTTCTAGAACAGGTATGATGACTGCAAGTGCAACAATATATTTTTTCATTCAATAACTCCTCTATTTATATAATAAAGATAAAAAAACTGGAGAAGGAAATCCTTCTCCAGAATTATTATAGTACACTCGCATGACCTCTGTAAATGTCACCACGTGCACTGTCGACTGTAACTTCTTCACCATCTACAAAGAGTTTCAGTGCTGCTTCTACTCCAACAATAACAGGAGTCGCTAGATTTAATCCTACAACTGCTGCGTGAGATGTTAATCCACCTTCTTCAGTTATAACTGCTGCAGCTTTTTCAAAGGCTTGGGATCATATCTTTGTCCGTGCTATACGTAACAAGAATTGCACCTTCAACCATTTTTTCATTTGCTTCTTCTGCATTATTAGCAATAACAACTTTTCCTGATGCCGAACGACGACCAATACCTTGTCCCTTTGCAACTACTTCACCAATAATGTGTACCTTAAGTAAGTTCGTTGTACCAGGCTCTCCAACTGGAACACCAGCAGAAATGACTACCAGATCTCCTTGGTTGATTAAGCCAGATTCTCTTGCCGTTTCAACTGTAGATTCAAGCATTTCATCCGTTGTACCTGCTCTTGAACCAAGAAGTGGCTCAACGCCCCATACTAGATTTAATTTGCGGTATTCACGTTCATTTCCTGTAACAGCCAAGATAGGTGATTTCGGGCGGTATTTAGAAGCAATACGTGCCGTATAACCACTTTCAGTTGCTGTCAGGATAGCTGCTGCACTTAACGTTTCTGCTGTAAATACAACAGATTGTCCAACCGCGCTCGTAATAGAAGGTTTTGCTTCTTTTGTTTTCTTTCTTAGGATCGCTTCGTAATTCAACGCTTGTTCCGTTCTAGTAGCAATGTTATGCATGGTCTGTACAGCCTCAACAGGATAATCCCCAGCTGCTGTTTCTCCAGATAACATAATCGCATCTGTACCATCAAAAATTGCGTTTGCTACATCACTCGCCTCTGCACGTGTTGGACGTGGGTTGCGTTGCATTGAGTCAAGCATTTGTGTAGCAGTAATAACTGGTTTAGCGACAGCATTAGACTTTTTGATTAGTTGCTTCTGTACTAATGGGACTTCTTCAGCAGGAATTTCTACGCCTAGGTCTCCACGAGCAACCATTAATCCGTCAGAAACTTCAAGAATTTCATCAATATTGTCTACGCCTTCTTGGTTTTCGATCTTCGGAATAATTCCGATTGATCCTGCATCATTTTGCTCTAGAAGTTCGCGAATCTCCAATACATCTGACGCTCTTCGAACAAATGAAGCTGCGATAAAATCAACATTTTGCTCAATTCCAAATTTGATATCTGCTGCATCCTTATCCGTCATACCTGGCAAGTCTACGCTAACATTCGGAACGTTACAGCCTTTTTTATTTTTTAGAACTCCATTATTCATAACCTTTGTGATTAGTTCATCTTGACCAATCTCAATAACCTCTAAACCAATTAATCCATCATCCAATAAAATGATAGAACCTGGATGCACATCATTTACAAGACCTGGATATGTAATAGAGATTTTACTGCTATTCCCCACCACTTCAGTCATTGATACAATCAATTCCTGTCCTGCTTTTAATTCTGCTACTCCACCTTCTAGAGTTTGAGTGCGAATTTCAGGGCCTTTTGTATCTAAAAGAATAGCTACGGTTTTACCGGTTTTTTTAGATGCTTCTCGGATGTTTTCGATACGAGCACCATGCTCTTCGAAATCACCATGTGAAAAGTTAAGTCTCGCCACATTCATACCAGCTTCAATTAATTGAACTAGCTTTTCCACCGTTTCACTTGCCGGTCCTATCGTACATACTATCTTGGTTTTACGCATATATTCCTCCTGGTTATATTAATTAATTAATTCAATAAACGTATACATTTGTTCAATGCATTTTGAATGATGTTAAATGGATAGCTCTTGAGAAAGAGTATACATGTCTAAATCAACTGTGTGTTCCACAGATAGTGCTTCGTTAATGTCATGATGGACTAACTTGTTTTGTTGAATACCAACTGTCACTCCTGATTTTCCATCAAGCAATAAATCAACAGCCTTTGCTCCTAGTCTACTTGCAAGCACACGATCTGCACCAGTTGGTGATCCGCCTCGCTGAATATGTCCTAGAACCGTTACTCTTGTTTCCATATTAGTCGCTTCTTTTAATCGTTGACCAAATTCCATTCCACTACCGACACCTTCAGCCACAATAATGATACTGTGCTTTTTGCCACGCTCTTGTCCTCGTTTTAATCGGTACGTAATTTGATCAAAATCATAATCAGCTTCCGGAATTAAAATGGTTTCTGCTCCATCAGCAAGTCCTGCCCATAAAGCAAGGTCTCCTGCATGACGTCCCATTACTTCAATGATATACGTACGCTCATGAGAAGTCGCTGTATCACGGATCTTATCAATCGCATCAATAACCGTATTTAAAGCTGTATCAAAACCTATAGTAAAATCAGTTCCTGGAATATCATTATCAATCGTTCCTGGAACCCCGATTGTTGGGAAACCATGTTCAGTAAGTTTCTGAGCACCTCTATAAGAGCCATCTCCACCAATAACAACTAAACCTTCTATACCAAACTTATTTAATTGCTCGATTCCTTTTTTCTGACCCTCAAGTGTTTTAAATTCCTCGCAACGAGCCGTATAAAGCATTGTCCCACCACGATGAATAATGTCACCTACAGTTCCAAGCTCCATTTTCTTGATGTCACCTGCAATTAAACCTGCGTAACCATAATAAATTCCATAGACCTCTATATCATGGTAAATGGCTTTTCGCACAACTGCACGAATTGCAGCATTCATACCGGGAGAATCGCCACCACTAGTTAAAACACCAATTCTTTTCAAACTTTTTCCTCCTCACTCACTCATAAACATCAAACATGTCCTATTCTATTTTATCATGCTCTCAAATAAAGAAAATACCATGTTCAAGTAAAGAATACAAACTTTCAACGAAAAAAGAAGAATTCTTATGTGTAAGAACCCTTCCTTCTCCTATCTATTCACAGAACTTCAATTGAATTCCTGCCCATTTGCTTATATTTTTCATTTCTTGATAAAAGTAATTCTTCTTCTGAAAGATTATTTAATACAGCTAAAGACTCAGCGATCACTTTGCCAATCGTGTGCGCTTGTGTTTCCACATCCAAATGCGCTCCACCCTTTGGTTCAAATATAATTTCATCGATAATTTCAAGTTTCTTTAGGTCTGGCGCAGTAATCATCATTGTTTCAGCCGCTCTTTGGGCTTGAGTTGCATCTTTCCATAACAAAGCAGCCGCACCCTCTGGAGAAATAACCGAGTACGTCGAATTCTCTAGCATATGAATCTGATCAGCTACACCTAAGGCTAGTGCACCACCACTCCCGCCTTCTCCAATAACAATGGAGATTACAGGCACTGAAAGTCCTGCCATTTCGAGTAGGTTTCGTGCAATGGCTTCACTCTGACCACGTTCTTCAGATTCTTTACCTGGATCTGCCCCTTTAGTATCAATAAAACAAATAATTGGACGTTTGAATTTATCTGCTTGCTTCATTAACCGTAAAGCTTTACGATAACCTTCTGGTCGAGGAGATCCAAAATTACGACGAATATTTTCTTTTGTATCTTTTCCTCGCTGATGGCCAATTACTGTAATGGGTTGCCCATTAAACTTTGCAATCCCACCAACAATTGCTTCATCATCACTAAATAAACGATCCCCATGAAGTTCGATAAAATCTTCAAATAGGTATCCAATATAGTCCAGTGTGGTTGGTCTTTTGTTGTTACGGGCTATTTGAACTCGTTCCCAAGGCTTAAGATTTCCGTAGATCTCTTTTTCGAGTTCATGAAGACGATCTTCCATGCGTTGAATTTCAGCAGACAGATCAATGTCCTTTTCATAAGCAAACGTTTGTAATTCCTCTATCTTCTCTTTTAATTCACTAATAGGCTTCTCAAAAACCATTTCATTTCCCATTTGTATAGATGACTCCCTTCTCTAGGACGGCGTATGCATATCTAGAATTTTAGTCAGCGTATCTTTCATTTCATGCCTTGGAATGACTCGATCTAGCTGACCATGTTTCAGTAAAAACTCCGCCGTCTGGAAGTCTTCTGGAAGTTCTTGTCTTGTTGTTTGTTCAATAATTCTTCTTCCGGCAAACCCAATCAGTGCACCAGGCTCAGCAAAATTATAATCACCAAGTGAAGCAAAACTAGCTGATACTCCTCCAGTTGTTGGATGAGTCATGATGGATATATATAATCCTCCAGAACGATTCAGCATCTGAAGAGCAGAACTTGTTTTCGCCATCTGCATCAGACTTAATACTCCCTCCTGCATACGTGCTCCACCTGAGGCAGTAAACAACAATAACGGCCGCTTTAACTCGATTGCCTGCTCAATAGCTCGAGTTATTTTTTCTCCTACTACCGTTCCCATACTTCCCATTCGAAAACGAGAATCCATAATAGCGATAACCACGGGATAACTGTTCATTGTACCCTCACCCGTTACAACCGCTTCGTTAAGTTTTGTTTTTTTCCGATCAGCAATTAGTTTTTCTTCATAACCAGGAAAATTAAGCGGGTTTTTGCCAATGAGATCTTTATCATATTCAGTAAAAGAATTCTCATCCAACAAGCTTTCAATTCGTTCATAAGCAGACATCCGATGATGATGTCCACAAGACGGGCACACCTGAAGATTTTTCTTGAAATCCTTGGTGTACAAAATCGTTCCGCAGTTTTGACACTTTGTCATGAGACCTTCAGGCACTTCCTGTTTGGCTCGTTCTGACGGAATCGTGGCATAGCGTTTTTTCTTTGAAAATAAATCCTTAAGCATGTCTGCACCTCACTAGCATCGAATTGAATCTCTACTAAGATAATCGATTGCTGAACAAGTAGTAGCGGGTATCTCAATTGAGATCCCAAAAATCGTGATACACGTGTATTGACTATGGATAATATATAAGAACCAGGAATGAAATTCAATCAAACGTAAAAAAAAGTGTTATAAATTCATTATATTCGCTGATTAGTCCAAGCATTCCTGCTGAAAAAACTATTATAACATACAACAAGCCGGCGATTATCCTCCGGCTTGTTGTATGTATAATTGAGAATCGTTTTAATCTTTGATTAACGTCATCTCTCTTGTGCGTTGAGCTACTTCTTCTGGGTCAACTTTAATACGTGCAACTCCAGTTTCCATAGCTGTTTTAGCTACTGCTGCTGCAACAGCTGGTGCTACACGAGCATCAAACGGTGCAGGGATTACATAATCAGTTGTAAGCTCTGATTCGTCAATTAAGTTTGCGATCGCATATACGGCTGCAACTTTCATCTCTTCATTAATATGTGTAGCACGAACATCAAGCGCTCCACGGAAGATTCCAGGGAAAGCCAGTACGTTATTTACTTGGTTAGGGAAGTCAGAACGACCTGTTCCAATTACTGAAGCTCCTGCTGCTTTAGCGTCTTCTGGCATAATTTCTGGAACTGGGTTCGCCATTGCAAAGATGATCGGGTCATCATTCATGCTCTCAACCATTTCTTTTGTTACAGCGCCTTCTGCTGATACTCCAATAAAGACATCTGCCCCTTTAATCACATCAGCAAGTGAACCTTCTAAACGCTTAGAATTCGTTTGTTTGGCTACTGCATCTTTAATTGGGTTCATACCATAGCTTCTACCTTCAAAAATAGCGCCTTTTGTATCACACATTACAATTTCACGCACACCAAGACTAAGCATCAATTTAATAATCGCAATACCAGCAGCTCCTGCTCCATTGGCTACAACTTTAATTTCAGATAGCTTTTTGCCACTTAATTTTAATGCGTTAATTAAACCAGCAAGTGTAACAATTGCTGTACCATGTTGGTCATCGTGGAAAATTGGAATATTTGTTTCTTTTTTTAGACGCTCTTCAATTTCAAAACAATCTGGTGCAGCTATATCCTCTAAGTTAACCCCACCAAATGTTGGTTCAAGTAATTTAACCGTTTGGATAATCTCTTCGACGTTGTTTGTACGTAAGCAGATCGGAAATGCATCGACTCCGGCAAATGATTTGAATAAAACAGCTTTACCTTCCATTACTGGTAAAGAAGCTTCTGGTCCAATGTTTCCAAGTCCTAATACAGCTGTCCCATTACTCACAACTGCAACCATGTTGCCCTTCATTGTATATTCATAAACATTCTCTACATCTTCAAAAATTTCCTTACACGGTTCGGCAACACCAGGAGAATAAGCTAGGCTAAGATCTCTGGCATTTCTGACTGGAACTTTCGCTTTCGATTCTAGTTTCCCTTTGTTCAATCTGTGAATGTGTAGGGCTTCCTCTCTTGTCGTTGGCAAAATATCCACTCTCCTTATGATATATATATACTTGACCTACATTTGGCCTGTCCTCTAACAAACACACTAATTATAAACAAAACTAGAGGTTGAGCCAAGTGTATTGGCTTCTAAGTTCAGAAAAATCACGATTTTTTAAGTTTAAAAAGTCTTCTATGATGGTTACAGCGCAAACAAACATTATTTTAGAACGACATTCTCTTCTCCTAAAATTGTTTTTAATTCACTCAGAATGTGGTCAGATAGATCTACCCTATAATCAACCGGCATATTCCGTCTCTCATTTGTATCATAAAAATAAAAAACAACGTCTGTACTTCCTTCTGATTGTAATAGCAAAGACTCTACCTGGTTAAGGTGATCTGACTCCGAAGACGTTCGAATAAATAGTATTTTTTTACGAGTTCGAGCTTGAAGCTTGTCTAAAGGTAGGGCACGGTCAATAAGAAACTGTACTTTTTCACGACTGTCATCCATTTTTCCTTCTAAAAAAACGAGCTGATTAGGCTTTAGAAAATGGCCGCTCTCCTTCCACACACGAGGAAAAACGGTCGCTTCACATTGTCCACTCTCATCTCCTACTTTCAGAAAAGCCATAGGATCTCCTTTTTTTGTCGTAATTCTCCGGACGTCTTCTACCATACTAGCAATACGAATTTTTCCTTTTTGATGAAACGCCTCATCAATTGTCATTCGATTATACCTATCGAGAACATTTGAATATTCCTCAACAGGATGGCCAGATAGGTAAAAACCAAGTGCTTGTTTTTCATACATTAATTTCTCAGTGGGAAGTAACGACTCTGCTTCTAAATAAGCTTGGTGCAGGCGGATTAAGAGTAAAAAGCCCCTCTGTCTCAGCTTGAAATTCACGAACACTTTGTCCGTATTCAAACGCCTCATCTAGCGATCGTAATAATACAGAACGTTCCAACTGCCACTCATCAAAAACGCCCGCCTTAATTAAACTTTCTACCGTTCGTTTTGGAACAAGCTGCGGGCTTAGTCGTGTACAAAAATCAAATAAATGAGCAAACGGCTTTTGAGTACGTTCTCGAATGATTTCTTGGACAGCCTTCACCCCTACATGCTCAATAGAAAGCAAGCCAAATCGAATCCCATTTATGTCATATGTAAACAACTGCTGGCTTTTGCTAATCGACGGCGGTTGAATGACTTGTTCATGCTGCTTGGCTTCTATCAAATAGAAAGAAAGCTTCTCTTGATTATGCCATACAGAAGATAGAAGTGCAGTATAAAATGCGGAAGAATAATGCGTTTTAAGAAAGGCAAGCTGATAACTTAATAGGCTATAAGCAACAGCATGGCTTCTATTAAAACCATAATTAGCGAATCGTTCAATTAATCCATAAGCATGCTCAGCAATCCGCTCTTCATATCCAAGCTGAATGGAACGATGAACAAAGTCTCTTTTTTGTTCATGAAGAGATTCTTCATTCTTTTTACTGATTGCTCTCCTTAATAGATCTGCTTCAGCCATTGAATAGCCTGCTAGCTTAGATGCTAACTGCATAATTTGCTCCTGGTATACAAGCACACCATAGGTTGGACTTAGTATGGATTCTACATCATCATGCAAGTATTCAATAGGTCGCTTATGTTGTTTGCCTTCAATGTAGGTTGGAATATATTCCATAGGACCTGGACGATACAGGGCATTAACAGCCACAATATCTTCAAATTCTGTAGGACCTAATTGAGTGAGTACATTTCGCATTCCATCAGACTCAAGCTGAAAAACTCCCGTAGTATCTCCACTAGCAAGCAGCTTAAAGGTTGGTTTGTCATCTAACGGAAGCTCATTTAGTTCGATCAGCTTTTGTTCTTGTTTACGTACACTTGTCAAAATCGTTTCCAACAGCGTTAAATTTCGCAAACCCAAAAAATCAAATTTCAACAATCCAACCTGCTCAACGACTTCCATTGAAGCCTGAGTCAAGGCAATTCGGTCTCGACCTTGCTGCAGGGCCACACGCTCAGTTAAAGGTTCAGCACTAATAATAAGTCCTGCGGCATGCGTTGATGTATGCCTCGGTAATCCTTCAATCGCTTTTGCAGCTCTCGTTAACGCAGCTACCTCACTATGATCCTCAATCAATTGATAAAACGTTTTACTTTGTTCAATGGCTTTTGTAATCGTCATTTTTGGCGTTGATGGCACCTCTTTAACCACTCGTTCTAATAAGCCTGGTTCAGTGCCAAGAGCTTTTGCTGTAGCACGAATCGCAGCTCTTGCGGCAAATGTACCAAACGTTAGAATTTGTGCAACGTGCGTGGCTCCATATTTTCCTTGCACGTATTCAATCACTTCATCACGCCTGTGATCCGGAAAATCTATATCAATATCAGGCAGAGTGATTCGTTCAGGGTTTAAGAAGCGTTCAAATACAAGGTTATATCTGATAGGATCGACATGAGTAATAAACAAACAATAAGCAACAAGCGAACCTGCTGCAGAGCCCCTACCTGGTCCAGCCAAAATCCCTTTATTTCTTGCATACTTCATAAAGTCCCACACGATGAGAAAATAATCACTAAAGCCCATTTGCTCAATGACTGTCAGCTCATACTCTAATCGCTCTTTTACTTCTTTTGATTCAACCTGATATCGACTTTTTAAGCCTTGCTCACAAAGAGTTCTTAGATAGGTGGTTGCAGTCTGATCAGTTAATGGGAATTTCGGCAATCGAATAGCCAGATCAAGATCTACATTAGTTGAAGCAGCTAATGATTCACTCGCTTTAATTGCTTTTGGAAACGCATGAAAAAGAGATTCCATCTCTCGAGCAGATGGTAGCTCATACTTCGTGTCATCTATATCTTCTGGACTGTTATCCAAATCGATAGCTCGTAATAATTTATAGGTATATTGGTCTTTGTCACTCAAATAACGAATCGGCTTGGACGCAATTAATTGAATATTTTGGTCACTGGCAAACGAAGATAGTTGATGCTGAAAGTCTATATCCTCGTCTATCTGAAGTTCTAAATACCAAGAATGATTCCCATTTTTCCAACTGTCCAACCATAATGCAACCTGTTGTGGTTGACTTGCCTGCAACCATCGATAAATAAACACTTGCTTATACGGGACAATCACTGTACATTCATCAACCTTAGCGTCTAACCATTCTTGTTTTGAAAGATACTTCTGTTTGTCATCCTTCATCCCAAGCAATGTTGCTAGCTCAGCAGCTCTTTGTATCCCGCATTCGATTTTGCCAGCAATCGTAGAGGAAAAAGTTCCTCATGTCCATTTTTTGTTTGTTCTATTACGGTTATTTCTAAGCCTATTATTGGTTTTATACCATGTTTCAAGCAAGCTTGATAGAAAGGGATCGAACCGTACATCACATGATAATCTGTCAGAGCCAACGCCTCATAGCCAAGATTTTTAGCTGTTTGTACGAGCTCATCAATCCGGTTGGATGATCGTAATAAACTGTATTCACTATAGACAGAGGTCTGAACAACACTCATGTTGATTCTCCTTTCTATTTTTAGATGTTTAGATAAGTAGGCATACTTTGTACAGCTCGGTTCATACATATAAGGACGACCTTAAAAGGAGGCGGCTGTATTGACCAGAGAAATGCTTGCAACCTTAGTCATTGATTTTTTTGTAGCATTTGGCGTCATCATTGGCGGTGCATTAATAGGTGGCATCGGTGCCTTTATCCTAGGAAAACCCCCACTACTAGCTATTCATAATTTAGCAGGCAGCTTAAAGATTTGGGCAATTGTCGCTGCTTTAGGAGGAACCTTTGATGCCATCACTACATTGGAAAGAGGCCTATTCAGCGGTATACATGATGACATTTACCGAACCTTATTGATGGTTTTTGCCGCATTATGTGGCGCTCATACAGGAACCATTTTAATACAGTGGATTGTGGGAGACCCACTTTCATAATGAGGGTTCCATCTAATGTTTCGCGCCCAGGCTGGTTGCGTTTTTTTGCTGGAATAATGCTTGGCAGTATCCTTGGGTGGGTGTTTTTCTTATTTCAGTATGGACAAATCTATGACGGAATGATTGTCACACGCATACAGCAGGATCTGAAAATCGAAACCTTACAAGAAAGAATTGATCAACTTATTAGTGAACAAAAAAGTCAAAATGAAGATAATCAAAAGAAGCTAACCATTCAACAAATCGAAGTTCATTTCACTTCTGAATCGCGATTAGATCTTGATCAGCTAACAATTTATGAAATTCGACAAAACATCTTATCTGAACTTGCTTATCTGGAACGCAAAGATATTGAATCCGTTCACCACACAAAAGAGTTGCTCATACGCACCATTGAAAATAAAATCTTCACGGTTGAAGATAAACGATATCAAGTAAAAATTAATGAAGTTTATCTCTTTACAACCCTTCATTTATACGCAGAAATTCAATTAGACAGTACGTAATTTATCTGAATTTTTATCAAAAGACTGGATTTAGCCTACTTTTCCTTTATACTAGAGAATAGACACAAGGTAAGGAGGCCATCCAATATGGACATGACTGGAAAAGATATGGTCATCAATCGTAAGGATATGGCACGAAAAAAACTTGCGAAACTTAAAGCAGGTCAAAGTGCCTTTACCGAAACACAAGAAGTTGCTGACCTTTTACGCAAGCTCGCAAAAGAAGATGGTGTACTTTTTGACGAAGATAACACGGATTTAGGTGCCTGGTTTATACCGAAAACACAGACAGAGAAAAGTGAATAAGAGAGTACAGAGAGGGCTTCAGTTGAAGGCCTCTTTTCATATTTATTCCGACTCACAAACCTTTATTAGCTTAGATATGATCTCATCTGTTTCTTCCCACGAATAAGCAGTCGCACCAGAAGCTAATGTATGACCCCCGCCTTGATGTTCTTGTGCAATTCCATTAATAATGGGACCACGCGAGCGAAGTCTAACACGAATTCGATCCGCTTCTTCTACAAAAAAGACCCAAACCATTAATCCTTCAACTGAAGAGAATGTATTGACAAGCTGTGAAGATTCATTGGAAGTCACATCAAATGTTTCCAGCACATCACTCCTTAATTTCATCACACCTACACAACCATGATGAATTTCAAAGTGCTGCAATACGTACCCTTCCAATCGTGTCATTCGAAGATCTCTTTTATAAAGCTCCGCATAAAAATCGTTTACTTCTATATCTTGTTCTAAAAGTAGTGCCGTTCTTCTCAGGGTTTCAGGTTTTGTATTAGGATATCTAAACCGTCCCGTGTCTCCTACAATACCAGCGTATAAAAGCAATGCAGAGCTTTTAGAAAGACTAAGCTCTCTAGATCCCTCAACTAGTTCAACAATCATTTCACTAGTTGAGCTAGCACTCACATCTACCCATACCACATCACCATAAGGCTCTTCATTCGGATGGTGATCAATTTTGATTAACTCAGCTCCTAATCTAAAGCGGTCATCACTAATTCTTTCTTGATTTGCACTATCACACACAATGACTAGTGCTCCGTTGTATTCTTCATCTGTAATCGTGTCCATCTCACCTAAAAATAACAAGGAAGGCTCGGATTCGCCTACTGTATAGATGTTTTTATTTTGGTATGCTTCTTTTAGAATAGCGGCTAGGCCTAGCTGTGAACCTAACGCATCTGGATCCGGTCGTACATGTCTGTGAATAATAATCGTATTGTATTTCGAAATTTTTTCTAGTATAGCTTGTTTCATAAATGACTCCTTTTATGTACTCGTTTAGTATTGATCTAGCTATTTTTTTATAGTCACGCTACAATGCAGATAAGATATGTATATCAAGGAGGCTTATACATGGATAAATTGCTCATTATCCTAATTGTTTTTACTGCAGTCTTTTTTCTCTATAATCGAATCCAAGCATGGAGAAAACCAGATTCTTTAATTAAAAAAATCTATGAAACACGCTCTAGACTATTTCTTGGTTTGTTTCTACTTGTCTTTAGCTTAAACCTACTTGTACAACCTCGAGGGGTTATTGATATGGTTATAGGTAGCGTATTAATGATCTTTGCTTTGGCTAATACAATCTATGGATTTAAGGCGTATAAGCATTATATCGCACAAGCTGAACCTTCTAAATCATAAAAAAAGGGGTGGACCCATAAGCCTGAATAATGGCTTATGGGTCTTTTTACTGTTTAATCCATTAATTGAGCCATGACAAGTGCTTTTCCAACAATTCGCTCTTCGTCATAAAGTTCCACATCTATTTTTGCATGTTTTCTTCCAAGCTCCAACACCTTAGGAATAACAGTAACTATGCTATCAATTTGAACGGGTTTGAGAAAATATAACGTCATGTTCTCTACGACTAGATCCCCCTTCGATCTTGATCGTAAAATCCGACTTCCTGCTTCTGTTACCAAGGTTGTCATTACACCATACGAAACTGTTCCAAGATGATTACTCATTTGCGGAGAAATACCACACTGATATTGCCCCTCCGCTCCTGGAACCTGCTCCATTCGGCTTACAACTATATCTTCTATTGTTTCTCCAACCTGAGGTTGACGTTGGATCATTTGAAGAGCCTTTAATACATCCTGACGACTCACTACGCCAGTTAAATGGTTATGGCTATCAACTACAGGTAACAATTCAATACCTTCCCACACCATAACGTGAGCCGCTGAGGCAACAGACGTTCTTTCACTAACTGTAATTGGATCAGACGTCATCACTTTATCAATCGACACCTGTTTAGAAACATCCACAACGTCCTTAGCTGCAATCATGCCTTTTACTTTTGAAAGCTTGTCTACAACTGGATAGCGACTGTGCCCTGTTTGCTCATTAAGCTCATGCCAACGATTAACTGCATCATCTGTATATAATAAAAAAGTCTCTTCAAGCGGAATCAAGATATCATCCACAAGCACAATTTCTTTTTTAATCAATTGATCATAAATAGCCCTGTTGATCATTGCCGCAACTGTAAATGTATCATAACTCGTTGAGATAATAGGCAAATCAAGCTCATCTGCCAACCTCACAGTATTAGGATTTGTATCAAACCCTCCAGTAATGAGAACAGCAGAGCCAGCTTCTAAAGCTAGTGTATGTGAATCATACCGATTCCCAACAATTAATAAATTCCCTGCGGTCACATATCTCATCATTGCATCTTTTGTCATAGCCCCAATAACAAAACGATTTAATGTCTTATGCAATCCTTGCCTACCGCCTAATACTTGGCCCTCAACAATATTGACAATTTCTGCGTAGGTTAGTTTCTCAATATTTTCTTTTTTCTTTTTCTCAATGCGAATAGTCCCGACTCGTTCAATGGTACTGACAAGCCCTTGATTCTCAGCTTCTTTAATTGCTCTATATGCCGTTCCCTCACTTAGAGATAGGGCTTTGGCGATTCTGCGGACAGAAATTTTTTCACCCACATGCAAGCGTGTTATATAATCAAGTATTTGCTCGTGCTTCGTAGCCATAAAGTCTCACGCCCTCATTCTTCCAGCTGATAGTCAAAATTTATACTATCTTCATTATACGTCTGAAAGAATAGGGCTTCAAGTTCATTCGTATTCAGCTGTCTTTCTTTGAATCATGACCGGCTGCCTTCTAGATTGCTTCACGACTTGACGCTTTGAATGTGTTCGGACCCAGGCTAAGAGATTACTAAGTAAAACTAAGGCAGCAAAGGCAATCCAGCACAATGCAAACCAACCAGTTACACCGCCCTCACCAAGCGGCAAATATTGAACTCCATATGAAAACAGCACTCCCGCTAACAATAAACAAATGAAAAAACGTTGCTTCATAGCCGTCACTCCCCTTTATATAGGGTATGCAGGCTTGTACAAAAAAAGACCAGCAACATCACTGGTCTTCTTACTTAATTATAATGTAATCGCATCGCCAACTTGCATGACGTGACCTACTCCACTTGGAAGCTTCGCAACAAAGTCTTCAGGATTTTGCTCAATTCCAGGGAAGGTATTGTAATGTATAGGCACTACCCTTTCAGCTTGTAGCCATTCAGCTGCCGCAATTGCATCCTCTGGTCCCATTGTTAAAGTATCACCAATTGGCAAAAAGGCTAAATCAATGTTGTTACGTTCGCCTATGATTTTCATATCGCCAAATAATGCCGTGTCACCTGCGTGATAAATCGTTTTTCCTTCCGCAGTAAAAAGTATCCCTGCAGGCATGCCCGTATAAATAATCTGTTGCGATTCCTCATCAATGACCGACGAACCGTGAAATGCCTGAGTTAATTTTACTTTTCCAAATTCAAACTCATGCGCTCCACCAATATGCATTGGCTGAGTTTTTACACCTTGCCAGCCAAGATAATTAGCAAGCTCAAATGTCGCAATCACCAGGGCATCATTTTTCTTCGCAAGCTCGACAGTATCGCCAACATGGTCGCCATGACCATGTGTAAGCAGAATCACATCAACTTTTTGTTCATCTGCTTTTAAGTCTGATTTTTCGTTTCCTGTAATAAATGGATCAATTAAAATAGTGGTGCCATTTGTCTCTATCTTTACAACAGAGTGACCATGATAACTAACATTCATTATTCTCAGCTCCTATATTCAACTTCTATACTTTAGTATGTAACCGATTTTTAATTTATTAAAACCATTGATTTGTACACGTATTATCTCATTATGATAAAGTAGAACAAACAAACAAGGAGGTCTATCATGTCTACATCACGATTAGAAACGTTTCAAGACTCTTTAAAAGAACAACAAATAGCAGCTGCTTTTATCCAGGGTAAAGAAAATGTATTTTACCTTACAGGTTTTCGTACAGATCCTCATGAACGAATTGTAGCACTTATTGTGTTACCCGATGAAGCTCCCTTTTTAATTGTGCCAGGCATGGAGAAATCTTTAGTTCAAAAAGCTTGCTTGGACCGGTGAAATCCTTACATATAGCGACACAGACAATCCTTGGACAATTCTTCAAGATACATTATCACGCTACACATTTAAAGGAGATTCCGTTTGGGTTGAGAAACGTATTATTGCCCTTGAACGCGCGGAACAACTGCAACACCTCTTTGGCCCAAAACAGCTTCTTGATGCTGAGCCCGCCTTAATGAAACTAAGATCAATTAAAACAGAAAAAGAGATTTCTGTATTGCGAAAAGCAGCTCAACTCGCTGATCTGGGTGTACAAATTGGCGTTGAAGCAATTGCAGAGGGTCGTAAAGAGATTGATATCCTCGCAACCATTGAATACGAGCTTACTCGCAAAGGCATTACCGAAATGGCTTTCCAAACGACCGTGATTAGCGGCGGGAATTCAGCCGATCCACACGGGAAACCAGGCAATAAAACCATTACACACGGAGATCTAGTACTATTTGACCTTGGAGTTGTACTTGATGGGTATTGCTCAGATATTACGCGTACCGTTGCCTTTGGTGACATCTCTGAAGAGCTCCGCACTGTATACAATACAGTCTTAGAGGCTCAACTAGCAGCTGTATCCCTATGTAAACCAGGTACAGAATTAGGTGCACTCGATCGCAAAGCACGCTCTATCATTACAGAAGCAGGATATGGCGAATGGTTCCCGCACCGTCTAGGTCATGGACTTGGAACCGACGTTCACGAACTTCCATCTATCAACGAAACCAATCAAGACAAACTTCAAGCTGGCATGACCTTCACCATTGAACCAGGTATCTATTTGCCTAACAAAGGTGGCGTACGGATTGAAGACGATATTCTTATTACAGAAGATGGACATGAGCTTTTAACAAACTATCCGAAAGAACTACAGATTATTAAAGCATAATAAAAAGGAGCGTCCACCTTGGTGGGAGCTCCTTTTTTGTTCATGAGGTTCTTGTTTTTGCTCATGGAGCTCGGTTTCCGCTCATGGAGCTCGACTTTCCGCTCATGGAGCTCGACTTTCCGCTCATGGAGCTCGGCTTTCCGCTCATGGTTCTCGGTTTCCGCTCATGGAGTTCAGCTTTCCGCTCATGGAGCTCGACTTTCCGCTCATGGAGCTCGACTTTCCGCTCATGGAGCTCGACTTTCCGCTCATGGAGCTCAGCTTTCCGCTCATGATGAGACCCTCTTCTCCACTCATGAGTCCTTCTTCTGCCAAGCCCCATGTATATAGTCGATCATCTTCATCAATAAATCGGATATCGAATGATTCTAAGTTAGGATACATCTGAATCAAAGCCTCTTTATACTGTTCACGTGTTTGTGCCTTCTTAATTTGAAGTGTGGAGATCATTTGATCTACTTGTATCTTAGCTTCTTTTCCTTTTATAACTGTTGTTCCTGTTTCAAACTCATAATGACTTGGACTATCATATTCCCACTCATGTTCAGTTCCATTCTCTACAACGGTAATACGTAAGGAAAAAGTCTGCATAAGCTCAAAACCACCAGCCATAGCTTGACTAGGTAAAGCTAAAATACCAATCATAAGTAGTGCAACGAATACAACCATGCCTTTTTTCACTGATTTCACCTCAGCTTAAAATCGATCGCTTTTTGTTTCCTTAGTTGAAGATTTGTGTTGTTCAATCGTTCCCATATTGTAAGAATCCATTAATTGCTGATTCACTTCTTTTTCAGACTCAGACATATTCATTGACCATTCTTCTTCCTGTTTCTTTTCCATACAAAAAACCCCCCTGCTATCCTAGTAGTCGTTCACCACTAGTATGGCAAGAGGTATTCAAAATTATGTGTTAGCATGTACTCCGAGGATTGCTTCCGCCTTTTTTAAGGCAATTCGAACTTGGTCAAATCCAGTTCCACCAGCACTATTTCGTCTGGCAACAACTGTTTTTGGTTCTAATACATCATAGATATCTTTTTCAAACAGCTCGTGGGCTTGTTGGAAGTCTTCATAAGTGAGACCAAGTAAAAACACACCCTTGTTAATGGCCGTTAAAACCAGTTTCCCTACAACCTCATGGGCTTCACGGAACGGTAAGCCTTTTGACGCCAAATAATCAGCGAGCTCTGTTGCATTTGAAAAATCATTATGCACAGCCTTTTCCATAACCTCAGTCCGAACATCCATCGTATCAATCATACCAGCAAAGATCTTTAATGAGCCTTTTACGGTATGAACGGCATCAAACATGCCTTCTTTGTCTTCCTGCATGTCTTTATTATAAGCAAGAGGAAGTCCTTTTAATGTGGTTAATAGTGAAAATAAGCCACCGTATACTCGACCTGTTTTGCCTCGAATCAATTCAGCCATGTCTGGGTTTTTCTTTTGTGGCATGATACTGCTTCCTGTTGCAAAAGCATCATCCATTTCAATAAATTGAAACTCCTGAGATGACCATAGAATTAGCTCTTCACATAATCGAGATAGATGCATCATTGTTAACGATGCAGCACTTAAAAACTCAACAATAAAATCTCTATCACTCACCGCATCTAGGCTATTCTCATAGATACCATCAAATCCTAACAACTCAGCTGAATACGCTCGATCGATCGGAAAAGTTGTTCCAGCTAATGCTCCTGCTCCAAGTGGTGACACATTCACCCGTTTTAAACTATCTTCAAAACGGCTATAATCACGCTCAAGCATCCAGAAATAAGCCATCAAGTGATGGGCAAATGAAACTGGTTGTGCCCGCTGTAAATGTGTGTAGCCTGGAATTAGCGTTTCTACGTGAGCAGACGCTTGATTTAGAAGGGCTTGTTGTACATTTCGGACTGCCTCCATAATCGTTTGTGTTTCGTTACGTAAATATAAGTGCATGTCCGTTGCCACTTGGTCGTTTCTACTTCTTCCAGTGTGCAATTTTCCGCCAACCGGACCAATTTCATCAATTAAAAACTTCTCTAAGTTTAAATGAATATCCTCGTTTTGCACAGAAAACTCAAGTTCGCCGGCTTTTGCTTTTTCACGGAGAGTTTTAAGTCCTGCTTTGATTTGATCGGTCTCATCAGCGGAAAGAATGCCACACTTACCGAGCATCGAGACATGGGCCAAGCTACCTTGTATATCTTCCATAACAAGAGCCTGGTCAAAACCGATGGATGCACCAAATGCATCCACCCATTCTTCAGCAGTTTTTGTAAATCTGCCGCCCCAAAGTTTTGTCACAGTGTAACCTCTTTTTTCTTTTCTTTATTAATCATGCTGTGAACTTTGGTTGGAAGACCCCAAAGTGAAATAAATCCGATTGCTGCATTGTGATCAAACTCATCATCTGGAGTGTACGTAGCGAGTTTCTCATTATAAAGAGAATTCTCTGACTTACGCCCTTCCACAATTGCGTGACCTTTAAATAGCTTCACACGTACAACACCTGTTACAGACTTTTGTGTTTCTTTTAAGAATGCTTGAAGTGTTGGTTGTAATGGTGAGAACCAAAGTCCTTCATAAATAAGTTCTGTTAATTTCTTTTCAACAACTGGCTTAAAATGAGCCATTTCTTTTGGCAATGTTAGATCTTCAAGCTCTTTATGGGCATTAAGAAGTGTGATAGCTCCAGGGCACTCATACACTTCACGTGATTTAATACCTACAAGACGGTTTTCTACATGATCAATCCGTCCAACTCCATGCTTTCCTGCCACGTCGTTTAAATGTAGGATCAGTTCATGTAATGGATAAGCAACGCCATCAATTGAAACCGGAACTCCTTTTTCAAAACCAATTTCAATAATGTCCGCTACATCAGGAGTTTTATCAAGTGGAGCTGTTAATTCATACGCACCTTCTGGTGGAGTAGCCCATGGATCTTCGAGAATACCACATTCGTTACTACGGCCCCACAGATTTTGGTCAACTGAATAAGGATTATCTAAATCAATCGGAATTGGAATGTTGTGTTTTTTTGCATATTCAATTTCTTCATCACGTGACCATGCCCACTCACGAACAGGAGCTAGCACTTTTAAGTCTGGATTAAGAGCTTGAATCGATACTTCAAAACGAACCTGGTCATTCCCTTTACCCGTACAGCCATGAGCGACGGCTGTAGCTCCAGTCTGCTCGGCCACTTCTACAAGTTTCTTAGAGATTAATGGACGAGAAAGAGCCGATACAAGTGGATACTTTTGCTCATACATTGCATGTGATTGTAGTGCCGGAAGTACAAAGTCTTCAGCGAATTCTTTTTTAGCA
The DNA here is from genome assembly GCF_023703085.1 of Alkalicoccobacillus plakortidis. Taxonomy (NCBI): domain Bacteria; kingdom Bacillati; phylum Bacillota; class Bacilli; order Caryophanales; family Bacillaceae; genus Shouchella; species Shouchella oshimensis. The sequence continues at coordinate 1,327,123 of NZ_JAMQJY010000001.1, forward strand.
TCAATTGTATACGATTGAATAGCACCTACTGTTATCGCTTTTTGCTTAACGAATTCAAGATCTTTCCCTTCACCAACATCAAGACCTACTGCAATGACATCATATCCTTTATCCGTTAGCCATTTCACAGCAACAGATGTATCTAATCCTCCAGAATAAGCTAATACCACTTTCTCTTTACTCATAACTAGTCCCTCCAATGAATATTCATACTCTTTTTATTATTTTTATACATAATCATTCAAAAAAAATGAGCCAAACATGTTTTACTGAAAGAGATGTAATGCATAAGCAATCATCTTTTCTTATTAATATACATAACTTTAACAAGCCTAAACGGTTTTGGCAAGAGAAAAGTGCATATTTCTTTGTAAAAACTTTTTAAAAAAATACAGCTCCTTTCTTCAGATATACTCTAAAGAAAAAAGCTGTAGGTATTTATCGTTTAAACCTCAGACATACGAACCGTATCACGAGCAATCATGACTTCTTCGTTTGTTGGGATGATAATAACTTTAACTGGTGAGTGCGGGAAGTTGATAAATGCTTCTTTTCCACGTACCTGATTAAGAGATGGATCAAAATAAACACCCATAAATTCTAAACCACGTAACACACGCTCACGAATAACATCACTATTTTCACCAATTCCAGCTGTGAAAACAATGGCATCTACTCCACTCATACGAGCTGCATAAGATCCAATATACTTATGAATACGAGATGTGAAGACGTTAAGAGCTGTTTCAGCACGCTCGTCACCTTCTGCAGCCTTCTCTTCAATGTCACGAAGATCACTTGAGAAACCTGTTAAGCCTAACAATCCACTTCGTTTGTTAAGTGTATCTAATACTTCTATAGCAGTTTGTCCTGTTTTTTCCATAATGAACGGAATTAATGCTGGGTCAAGGTTACCAGAACGAGTTCCCATTGTCACACCTGCAAGTGGGGTAAAGCCCATTGAAGTATCAATTGATTTACCTCCTTGGATGGCTGCAATACTTGCTCCATTACCTAGATGGCATGAAAGAATACGTAATTGCTCAATCGGACGATCTAAGAGCTCAGCTGCACGTTCTGATACATATTTATGAGAGGTTCCGTGGAAACCATATTTACGAATACCAAAATCCTTGTAATAGTCATAAGGCAGACTATAAAGGAAAGATTCCTCAGGCATTGTTTGGTGAAAAGCTGTATCAAACACTGCAACAGCAGGTACATCTGGTAAGATGTCTTTAAATGCTTTGATTCCAACGATATTAGCTGGATTATGAAGCGGTGCTAACTCAGAAACTGACTCAATTCCTGCTAGAACTTCATCCGTAATTAGTACAGAGTCGTTAAACAATTCTCCACCATGAACGACACGGTGACCAATGGCATTAATCTCATCAAGAGAATCAATAATGCCTAGACCTGTTAGTTTCTCAAGTAAAAGCTTAACCGCCACTTCATGGTTAGGAATGTCTGTAATCGTTTCGTTTTTTGTTCCATTAACTGAAATTTGAAAGATTCCATTATCTAGTCCAATACGCTCAACTAGTCCCTTTGTTACAATTTCTTCTTCAGGCATCGTTAATAGCTGAAATTTCAATGATGAACTTCCAGCATTAATCGCAATAATTTTAGACATAAAAAAAGCCCACTCCTTTTTTAGACACCATTAATCTCTATAATTTGGATGTCCCTCTTTTAATATTTAAGCACCGAAATCCTTGTAATTCAAGTGTTACGGGCGATATTCCTCTTCCGAAAATGAAAGTCAGTGAATTCTGAATACATTTCACTAAAATGAAATCTGTTCTACTATTTGCTAAAAATGCCCTACTAAAAGACTTTAAAGCGCTTCACATATTTTTCTTTTAGACCGGGCTCAATGTGTTGTACTACAGCTTTAATTCTTCGGCAAACCAATTATTAATTTGCTTCATCATATCTGCTAAGGCTTCTTTCTTGTCAAAAGAAGGAAGATCAGCTAATAAAGCATGTCGAGGTACAGTCGTTTTTTCGCCTTTTTTCTGTAGAAGCAAAAAGCTTTTGCCATGTTGTTGATCTTTAAACATCGTTTTTGGCAACTGAAGTAGGGCAAGGATCGTTGTTTGCTCCTTAAGATACGTGTGCAACTTCTCTGCTTGATCACTTTCAAACAGAAAATTCGGTACTAAAAATAAGGCATATCCTCCTGGATTGATTGAACGTATTCCTTGTTCAATCATTAAGTGATGAATAAACGCATGTCCTTCTTCTGCTTTTAATGTATAGGTAGATGCAACTTCATCTTTGGGATAATAGCCAATGGGTAAGTCTGTGACAACAATATCGCTTGGCGCTAATGCTATTTGCAGACTGTCTTGGTGGAACAATTCAACCGTATGCCTTTGAAGATTCGCATTTGCAAAAGCAATGTGTAAAAGGGTTTCATCTGCTTCAAATCCACTAGCTTCTACCTTCAAAGGAGAATGATTTAAGACAGTGGTTAAAAGATTTCCTGTTCCTACAGCTAAATCCAGAATACGAATAGCTGATTTTTCATTTGATGTAATCTTATTAATCAAATAGGAAGCAAACAAACTGACGGCATCCGGTGTCATTGAATGATGCGGTTGCACAGCACCTTTCATTCCTTTTAGTACAGTCATTTGAAATGCTTTTCGAACGGTTTCTTTCTCAAGTGACTCAACATCTATATGGCTTAGTATGCTCAAAAGAGTTTGTTCTGTTTCATCATGCTGAGTTGTTTTATTTGCTTCTTGAAAAATTGCTTCTCCTACTTCGGCAATTGCTTCCAAATACGTGATGCCTTTTTGTTTCTCTAAGTGAATTGCTCCTTCATCTATGCAACGATATAACTCATTAAATTCTGTTTTAGTCATCTTTACAACTCCCTTTGTCCAGTTAGTGACACTGTTCGTTATTGTACAGGAGATTATATGTACACACAATAAAATCCCGCTGACAGTCAGCGGGATTGTCCATTTTTATTCAGCAGTTTTTGCTGCAGCAATGGCCTTTTCATAATCAGGATGATCCGTTCCCTCTGAAACGTATTCAGCGTGAACGATTGTCCCCTTTGAGTCGATTACAAATACAGCACGCGCTAACAAACGCAATTCTTCCATGACCAATCCATAAGCTAGACCAAATGAAAGGTCTTTGTGGTCTGATAAAGTTTGTACATGTTCAAGTCCTGATGCTGCGCACCAACGTCTTTGGGCAAATGGTAAATCAGCACTAATTGTTAAGACTTCAACATTATCAATAGACCCTGCTTCTTCATTAAATCGACGTGTTTGTGCATCACAAACGCCAGTATCAATGGAAGGAATGACACTAATTATCCTCACTTTGTTTTGTGAGTCAGCTAATCTGAATTCTGATAAATCGTTTGCTAACACTGTAAAGTCAGGAGCTTCTTGGCCTACTTGTACTTCGTTCCCTAATATCGTCATCGGATTGTCTTTAAATGTGATTGTTGCCATGATAATTCCTCCTTCATGATTTCATTACGCTTAACCTCCATCATACTTGAAGAATTATCCTTCTAGCAAGCAAACTGCATTCTTAGAATGGAGGATGCTCTGGATCTTTACCTTTTTCATGGGACGATGATCGAAGCATCTGCTGAATTTTTTCTGTAACCTGTGGAGCTAAATCCAACAATCGTTCATATAAATGTGTTTGACTATCTAAATGGATCATTTTTATGCCTGATTTCCCTACCACTAAAAATGCGATTGGTGTGATAGATACACCACCACCACTACCGCCACCAAATGGATGTGTATGGTCATCAGCTGACTGACCTTTATGATCAATGATGAATTCACTACCACCAGCAGCAAAACCAAAACCAACTTTGGAAATCGGCATAATAACACTACCATCTGGCGTTTCAACCGGATCTCCAACAATTGTATTGACGTCCACCATTTCTTTTAAATTTTCCATCGCTGTTTTCATTAAACCTTGAATTGGATGATCCGACATGTTATGCCCTCCTTATATTTCACTTCATTTTTCACTTCTTGTTTTTGATATTGGACGTTTTCTCCAATGCAACAGAACCGATATTCCTGCACGAATAGCATGTCCAATTCGAAACGAAAACATGCAGTTAAACTGAGTTTGTGTAAGTTGGTGCTGATAGATTGGAGCTACTCGAAGTTCTGGAAGAGCAGGAACTGTTAAATACACACTTAACAATCCCGCTAACATCGATTTTGCTGTCCATAAATAACCTATTGCTTGTGCCGTAATAGCGGCATCACCTAATCCGCATTCTGTATTCCATTGAAATTTGTGTACAGTTACATTTTTAAATTTAGGTCGAATGAGTTTATGAAATCTTAAAATATAAGTTTCCCACTCTTTTATTTTTTGAAAAGCCATTAATAAGGTGAGGAAATTCAGCTTTTTGCTTTTTGACTCGTTCGCAACAGTCGTTGCTTCTCTCTCTGTTTTAACTTCCGCCTTATTTTGAGGCATATTATATGTATAAATTTTCAAAGAAAAAATTTTAATGATAAGTGTTAACGATTGTTTCTGATTAATAAGAGCATAATTGACACTCACGTTTACTTTCATTGCACAGATGCAAAGTAGAAGAATAAGAATACTGACCCAAACCCAAATCATATTTTACCCCCTTTCTCATACTATTTTATCCTTATAAATGCAAAAATAACCCGTCCAGTTAGGACGGGTTATGACTAGTCATTCTTATTTCTTATCATGGACAACCATCGTATCAGCTACAAGGTCATGTAATCCTCTTTTGGTTGGTACAAATGCCACAAATAAATACAGCCACATAAACATTGATATAGTAAATATTTGAATATGATAAACCAAACGTACTATTCCTTCACGGAAGATAATCTGCTTCCAAGTTAGTGGTGAACCGTCTGCTGACACAACCTTAATACCAAGCACCATTTTTCCTATTGTTTTCCCAAAAAATTTCGTCATGAGCGCAAAATACAAGAAAAACGTACCCGCTTGAATAAATGTTAGAGTAGCAAATGGTCCAATTGATTGAACGCCATCATCTAAGAACACAAACCACGAACGAATAAATAAACTATTTAATGAGAAGAGAACAAGCATATCGAGTAAAAAAGCCCAAAAGCGTACCCAAAAGCCTGCATACTGTTGAGCTTCTACAGATTCAACAGGTTGCTCAGATGATTCTAGTAGAAGTTGCTCTTCATTTAGAGATACCACTGTCTCTTGGTTCTTTAAGCGAGCTCTCCTGGAACGAGCAAGAGGAGTAGACGCAGTATGATTAACCATATATCAGCTCCCCTTCCTATTCCGCATATAGATACTTAAGTGATGGTGCACGGTTTTCAAAAATCAACTTTTGAAGTACGGTTAACTCTGGGTCTGGACCAAACATCTTCTGTGCTGTCATTCCAAAAAAGTCATACATCCCCATTGAATAATCATACGTTACCACTTGATAATCTCCACCACCAAGTTCTTCACTTAATAAATCAATTGTATCTTCAAGGTCACCTAGATCATCAACCAATCCATTCTCCAAGGCTTGGTTTCCACTATAAATACGACCATCTGCAATGTCTCGAACCGTACTCTCATCCATTTGTCTTCCTTCAGCTATAATGCGAACAAATTCCTCATAAGATTCATCTACCATGGATTGAAGAATATCACGTTCCTCATCAGACATCTCTTTATATGGAGACATAATGTCCTTAAACTCTCCACTTTTAATCGTATTAAATTTCACACCATAGTTCTCCGCAAGTTCAGAGAAATTAATCGATTCCATAATAACACCAATAGAACCTGTAATGGTATTAGGGCTTGCTACAATTCTGTCAGCTGATGCCGCGATATAATAACCGCCAGAAGCCGCCATATTACCCATCGATATGTATACAGGTGTATCACGTAGTTCTTGTGCTTCTACAATCTTATCGTGAATTTCAGCACTTTCTAGGACCCCGCCACCTGGCGTATTGACTCTTATAATAATCCCATCTACATTAGGATCCGTGCCAGCACTTTCAATTTGAGTTAAGAAAGCTTGGTGATCATACATTTCTGTACTAAATAAACCTTGAGCACCAGTATCTTGAATGACACCATCTAAATTTAATACAACTACTTTACCTGCAGCTCCATCCTGAATTGTTGTTTCGGCAAAGTCTGAACTCACATAATCATCAAAATCTATCTGATAAAAACCTACAGCCAAATTTGTAATAGTAGAGATAATTAATAACCCAGCTACTACTCCCAATGCTGTCCAACGTTTCCAGTTCATTCTCCCACTCCCTCATTGCTTTTTTAACCATCCAACATCATACCATAAAAAACCAGTTTATTTCTCTTCGTTTTTATACATGATCGTATTATCAACAATCGTCATCAATACCTCGGCACTTAAATATTCTTCAATGTCACATGTAAAAAGGTTATGAGTTAATACCGTAAAATCAGCATCATAACCCTCTGAAATAAATCCTCTTTTTTCCTCATGACCCGTTGCATATGCACTTCCAGAAGTAAATAATTGAATCGCTTCAAAACGACTCAGTTTTTGTTCAGGCAAGTAGCCAGCATGCCGAGCCTCATCTGGGTGGCGTCTCGTAATCGCTGCATGCATACCAAGCAACGGACCAGGCGGTTCAATTGGTGCATCTGAGCCACCAGCACAATGTAAGCCTGCATCTAAAAGCGTTTTCCAAGCAAAGGACGAAGGGAGTCGATCTGGTCCTAAACGATCCTCTACCCACGGAAAATCAGTTGCTACAAACCGAGGCTGTAAATCCAAAATAGCTTGAAGTGGCTTTAAGCGATTAACTAAGTCCGGTCTCGCAACCTGCAAATGGATAAAACGATCGCGACCTTCAATTGGAGGAAATTCTTCAACCGCGGCAATCGCCTGCTCAAGAGCAGCATCACCTATTACATGGATAGCTACTGGCATGTGATAGTCCCTCGCTTTTTTTACAAGTGCTTTTAATGCCTCTGGACTATGCATGGCAACACCAGAATTATCAGGATCATCTGAATATGGTTCTGATAGAAGAGCGGTTCTTCCTCCAAGTGCACCATCTGCAAAAATTTTCATTGAACCAATTTCAAGATAGTCAGATAACGGGCCAGGCCCAAAGCCAAGTCTACTCATTTCATCAATTTGCTCATGATGAACAAGCAAATTGGTTCTGAAACGAAACTTATCCTTATGTATTAACGATTGAAAGACATCAATGGTTTCAGAAAAACCATTATAATAATTCATGTCTTCCGTATGGCCGCCTGTAATCCCTTGAGCCAACAGGTCTTCAATCGACCTTTTAAGAGCTTGATACACATACTCTCGATCAACTGGCGGCATCACTTCTTTAATAAGATCAACAGCCGCATCCATTAAATAACCAGTTGGCTCACCTGATTGATCCCGTTCAATGACTCCCCCTTGAGGATCTGGCGTATCGCGACTAATACAAGCTCTTCGCAAGGCCTCTGTGTTAACCAACGCAGCATGACGACAAACTCTCGAAGCATATAAAGGTTTATTTGGACTAATTTCATCTAATTCAAGACGATGAAAAATCTTCTTATCCGCAAAATTATTCTCATTCCACCCCTCAGCTAGCACCCAATCATGCTGAGTGGAATCTTTTGCTTTTTGAACAAGCCACTCCCTCATCTCAAAAGAAGTCGTCGCTTTTGATAAATCGAGACTAAGTAGCTTCTCCCCATGCCCAACCATATGTAAATGACTATCAACAAATCCGGGGTAGACATATCCCCCTTTGATATCTTTGATCACGGTAATGTCCTGCTTAAATTGTTGAAGCAACGTTTCTTTTGTACCCAACGCCACAATTTTCCCATCCACTACATAAACCGCATCAACCGCTTCACCTTGCTGCTTTAGCGTAAAAAACGTCCCATTATGCCAAAGTGTTCCCATTTTCATCTTCCCTTCAAATAATCTACACACTTTATTCATCTATCGTGACAGATTCATGAGAGAACAGCAATATCTTTGCTTAAACTTCTGCTCCTACTCGATGTCTGTTCAACTCATCTCTCTCTTGGTGGACGAGGTTCTTTTTTGGTAGACGCTGCAACGTCTTGGTGTTTGCTGCGACTCTCTTGGTAAAGAGGGTTAGAGCTTGGTAATTGATGCTTAGCTATTGGTAACGTGGGTGAGTTCTTGGTGGTTACTGCTTCTCTCTTTGTATGGAAGGTGGGCTCTTGGTGGTTCCTGCTTCTCTCTTTGTATGGAGGGTTGGCTCTTGGTGGTGCCTGCTTCTCTCTTTGTATGGAGGGTTGGCTCTTGGTGGTTCCTGCTTCTCTCTTTGTATGGAGGGTGCGCTCTTGGTGGTGCCTGCTTCTCTCTTTGTATGGAAGGTTGGCTCTTGGTGGTGCCTGCTTCTCTCTTTGTATGGAGGGTTGGCTCTTGGTGGTTCCTGCTTCTCTCTTTGTATGGAGGGTTGGCTCTTGGTGGTGCCTGCTTCTCTCTTTGTATGGAGGGTGCGCTCTTGGTGGTGCCTGCTTCTCTCTTTGTATGGAGGGTGCGCTCTTGGTGGTGCCTGCTTCTCTCTTTGTATGGAGGGTTGGCTCTTGGTGGTGCCTGCTTCTCTCTTTGTATGGAAAGTGCGCTCTTGGTCCCACCGTATTGCTCTTAACAAAGTATATTTCTCTCTTAATATGCCGTTTTGGCTCTTGCTTCGTTCGCTTTCTTCCTTGTCTAAAGAGTGGTTCTTCTTAATTAAGGAGCACCACTTCTTGGTAATCCCTCAAATTCCATCTCAATTAATAAAAATGTACATTTTTATCCCTTTTGTCTGTTGAACTTATCTCACTTGTCAATCAAAAATCACAATAAAAAGAGGGAGCAGTGAATGCTCCCTCTAAATCCAAAACGTATGATATTAATAGCCTCCGCCTAGTTGCTTTTCAGCTGCTTGCACAAGACGTTTAGTAATTTCTCCTCCTACAGAACCGTTAGCACGTGCTGTAGAATCTGGTCCTAATTGGACACCGAATTCAGAAGCGATTTCGTATTTCATTTGGTCAAGAGCTTGTTGTACGCCAGGTACTACAAGTTGGTTTGAACTTTTGTTATCTGCCATGTCTCTCACCTCCTTCGGTACTAATAGAATGACCCAGGATTCGAGAAACATGTATAGATACTTTTGGTAAAATTTATATCATTTTAAAATAAGTCTTCAATTGCTTGTTCTACGTCATCCAATTTTGTTAAATCAAGTGTTTCAATGCCTTCAACAGCCTGAGTGACATAATGATCTACCTTGATATACTGCTCAAATTTATTGGCATGTTTTCGTGATGGTCTCGTTTTTGAGTCGGGTGGTAAAAAGATGGTGCAACAATCTTCATAAGGAAGGATTGAGGTTTCATACGTACCAATCTTTTTCGCCAAGTCCATAACCTCAAGCTTATCCATCGTAATTAATGGACGGATAACTGGATAGTTTGTCACCTCGTTAATGGTGTGGATACTATGCAAGGTCTGGCTTGCGACCTGTCCAAGACTGTCGCCTGTAGCTATAGCTAACAGACCCTTCTCTTCTGCTACTTTTGTTGCGATTCGCATCATCATACGTCTCATAATGGTCATTTGAAAATTACTTGGTGCTTCGTCTCGTATATGTGTTTGAATATCTGTAAACGGCACAATATGCAGCTTGATATTACCACCAAACTCATTTAATCGCTTAACTAGATCCATTACTTTTTGTTTTGCACGTTCACTTGTATAAGGAGGACTATGGAAATGAATGGCTTCAAGATCGGCGCCACGTTTCATTGCTAAATAACCAGCTACAGGACTATCAATGCCTCCAGAAAGCATTAATAATAGCTTGCCACTTGTTCCAGCTGGTAGTCCACCGGCTCCTTTAAATGCATCCGTTGTGATATAGGCTGCGGTCTCTCTAACCTCTACTCGAATTGTAGCATCAGGATTATGGACGTCCACAGTGAGATTCTCGGTGTTAGCTAACACATATCCGCCAATTTTATGATTTAAAGTTTGTGAATCAATAGGAAACGGTTTGTAGGCACGTCGTGTGACGATTTTAAATGTACGAGCAGTTCCTTCTGATTCTTGCACAGCCTTTAAAGCGGCCTTTTGCATGTCGAGTACTTCATGATCCACGCGAATAGCAAGGCTAAAGGAATGGATGCCGAAGATATTTTTAAGTAATTCAACAACTGGACCTGGCTCTACTTCAAATAATTCAACCACAATTCGTCCAAATGTTCGTTTTACTTTTAAGCCTTGAATTGGCTTCAGCACATGCCGAATATTAGCAAGCAACTGTTTTTCAAATGAGACTCGGTTTTTTCCTTTTAATGCTAGTTCTCCGTAACGAATTAATATATGATCGTATTTCACGATTTCACCACTTTTCTTATACTAGGCAATAAGTCATTTAATGTAGAAAAAAAGGTTTCAATTTCTTTCTCTGATGACTCGTAAGATAAACTAATTCTAATGGCACTGCCAGCTAACTCTTCATTTTTTCCCATGGCAAGTAATACTCGGCTTGGTTCATTTGATTTAGATGAACAAGCGGACTGAGTTGATACATAAATCTCTTTCTCTGCAAGCTTTTGCACAACAACTTCTGGCTTATATCCAGGAATAGATAAATTGATAATATGAGGTGCTCCGTATTTGGAGTTTGAATTAAGTACTAGCTTTTCTGATTTTACAATACGCTCAATCAGTTGTTGGCGTAACTTTTTAAGCTCATCGACGCCTGATCTTGATTTGGCTAGCTCCATTTTATAAGCTTTTGCCATAGCGGCTGCCCAAGCAACATTTTCAGTTCCGCCTCTAAATCCAGATTCTTGCTCACCACCATGAAAAAGAGGTGACAGATGAAGACCTGGACGAACATACAACACTGCCGTACCCTTTAACCCGTGAAACTTATGCGCCGATATCGTTAGCAGGTCAATATGTGACTTTTTGATTGATAATGGTACTTTACCAGCACCTTGAACATGGTCCACATGGAAACGAATTTTAGGATAATCATGAAGGAGTTCTCCCATTTTTTCAATCGGCTGAATTGAACCTGTTTCATTATTAACATGACTAATGGAGACTAATGACGTCTCTTTTGTAATCGCTTGTTCTAGATCTGTAATCGACACAAGTCCATGCTCATCGACTGGCAGATACGTCACCTGATATCCTTGTGCTTCAAGTGATTTATAGGTTTGATAAATGGACGCATGCTCACAAGCCGTTGTAATTACGTGATGCCCTTTTTGAAATGAAGACATCAATGAACCTTTAATGGCAAGATTGTTACTTTCTGTTCCGCCAGATGTAAACAAAATTGATGATACTTCTACTTCTAATAACTCAGCCATTAACGACCTTGCTCGATTTAATACTTTTTCGGATTCCATTCCTAAACGGTGTAGGGATGAGGCATTACCAAAAAAACGTTCAGAAACGGTCATATATGTTTCCATTACTTCTTTATGAGGACGCGTTGTTGCACTATTATCGAGATAAATCATCCATCTAGATCTCCTTTACTTGCATCCGTATATAGTAGCATCATCTTAATGAATTGACAAAGGAGCGAAAAAAAACTCCTTACCAAGAAGGAGTTTTTAGGCTGAAACATGCTCTGACACTCGTTCGACAATACCTTTTTCAAAAGGTTCAACGGCGCGAACAGCAGATTCAATGGCCTCATCATATTCATAATGTCGAAATAATCGTTCTGCTTGAGCAAGCAAGCTGCGGGTTTCTTCACTTCGGTTGCGATATCGATTGCTGTATTGGATCACTCGCTCTGCAAGCTCGGCACTTTTAATGGTCTCTCCAATTAATTCATCATTCGATTCAATAATTGAGATCGCTTGTTCAACTTTTTCAGTAACCTGTTTCATCTCAAGAGGCACTTGATTTAAGAGTTCAACAGCTTCTTGAACCATCTTATCTCCCTCTTCCAATTGTTCCAGGGCTCTCGCCGGAAGTCCAGGGATGTTACTTTTACGTATCACACGTTTGCCTTCAAGCATTATGGCACGTAACCTTGAAATGGTTTCTTTTGCTTTTAACTCTTCTTCTCGTAATTCGTATAATTTTCCTGAACCTTGTTTAATCGTTTCTGATAATTCTTGCAAACGTTCTTCCCACTCATTTACCATTTCATAAATAGAAGTAAATGTTTGTTTTTCATTTTCAGTCACATCAACAATGACTTGAAGCTGGTTGCTCATTTCTGTAAGCTGTTTAGAAAGTTGTTCCTTTGATTCAACTTCCTCTTGTGCTAATCGATAGCTTTGTTGAACATGTGCTAGCTCACCAAGCAGTTTGTGAAGCTCTTTACTCGTTATATCTAACTGATGCTTAAGGTTTGGAAGCTGCTCTAACGTTTGTTTCTTTGATTGAACTTCATTATCTAACGTATCATAAATTTGGTCGATTTGATTTTGAATTGCGGTCATACGTTCTTCCGCTTTTTCCGTGTTAAGGCTTTTTAGTTCAACTAATATGTCTTCCACTTCTTTTTTCATATCTTCTAGTTTAGGCTCGAGAACTAGCGGATCAAGCTGATAGCCCTTTTCTTTCATATCGGCTATACCGTTCTCTAGGTTTTTTATATCTGCAGGAATTGTTGTTCTCACTTGTACCATCATTTTTGGAATGACTTCTGCTTGTTTTTCCACATGCTGAAGAATATCTCGTAGTTGGAGCAATTCCTGTCTTGCTTGAAGATAACTACCTTCTTTTGTTGCCTCATCAAATGAAGCAAGACCTGTTTTTACATGTGCCATCTTTTCATCTAATATTTGAATGGCTTCATTAAATGATCCGCGTTTTTTTAGCAGATCGTTCGAAAGGCTTGTATACTTTTCACGCAGTTCGCCAATTTCAGCACGATTTTTCTGCTCACTCGAGACGAGTTGCTCAATCTCATCCACCATAATATCCAACTGACTATCAATTGCATCAAGTCGCTCATTTGTTGAATGGACAAGTTCCTTGGCTTTTTTAATTTGATATTTATTTGCATGTTCTTCAATATCAAATAACGTTTCTTCAATATCAGGCATAATCTGCCCAACAATCTCATCCCAATTATTGCGCCACACTTCAAATTTCTCTTCTGTTTCTCCAAGCCATTTGCAGCTTTTTAACCTTGGCAATTTCTTCAGGTATTGGTCTGGTAGATAAACCATTTTTCTTTTCTTCTAATTTATCAACGTCTTTGTAAATATTCTTACGTATGTACATGCCCACTATATAGGCAATTATCGCAATCGCAAGGATCGATAGAATAACATAAAACACGTGAGGGACTCCCTTCTCTTGCTCCAAGCAAAGCAGGTTTCGCTTAGTATGTATGTAGTTAATGATCGTGACAAATAAGTCAATTTATAAGTAAGTTCTGCAATGATCCGCAAATTCCTCTTTTTTTCGTAAGATTATCGCGTTCTTTCTACATTTAAGTATGTATTATGATACCATGAAACCATCTATTTGTGTGCTTCTTTTCTAGGAATCATTTGTCTATTCTGTAACCTACTACACGAAAGAGTTATTTTTCATAAAAACAAGAGAAGGACGTGAGAATTTGCTTAAATATGATGGACATGTCCACACCCCTTTTTGTCCGCATGGCACAAAGGATGCATTAAATCGTTACTGTGAGCAAGCCATTAAATTGGGACTAAGCGGGCTTTCTTTTACTGAACATGCGCCTCTACCTGATGGATTTATTGACCCATCGCCAACACAGGACAGTGCGATGTCCAAAGAGCAGCTATACACATACATTGAGCATGTTCAATCTATTCAATCTCAGTACAACAAGGAATTGAAGATAGGAATTGGACTTGAGGTTGATTTTATTGAGGGGTTTGAAGACCAAACATCTGCCTTGCTTAATGAAGTGGGTCCACTACTTACAGACAGCATTCTCTCTGTACACTTTTTGAATCATAAAAATAGCTTTTATTGCATGGATTATAGTCCGGAGATCTTTCTGGACATCGCCCAAGCAGTCGGATCAGTTGATGCGGTCCATCATCTTTATTATCAATCTGTGTTGCAGTCCATTAACGCAAATCTCGGCACCTATAAACCGAATCGTATTGGGCATATCACATTAGCAAACAAATTTCAGAAGAGGATCCCTCCCACACAATCTTTTGATAAAGAAATAAACGACATTCTACAAGCTATTCAAACAAACGGTTATTCACTTGATTACAATGTGGTTGGTATAAGAAAACCACTATGTAAAGAAAGTTACCCGCCACCTGAAGTTCTAAAACAAGCAATAAAAATGGAGATCCCACTCGTTTTTGGATCAGATGCTCATCAAGCTAAAGAACTAGCGATTGCGTGGAACGAGTACACGGGTGTTCCGCTCGACTCACCACTCTCATCATAAGTTTACAAACTAAATGAAGCTGTTCAAATGCCACGTACGGCTTTCGAACAGCTTCTTTATATAAGTACTATCATTAATACATCTTCCTAACTCTTATTGGTATGCTTATTTGTGTTTTTACTGGTTCTACTCCTAAACCGGAGGCAATCCACTCTTTTAAATGATCCATATAACGATCCGTAAAATAGGGCTCCTTAGGTGACAACTGAAAGAGCTCCCATAAATATTGTGGAGACATAAATGGCAAAGTAATCATGCTACGAAGCTGAATAATCACAAAATCAATAGGTTGTTTACGAAACTGCCCGGACGCAATTCCTTGCTTAATCATTCGTGAAAGCTCATGTTTCTCTTTTTGCAGATAAGTAGCCATCACCTCTCTTACCAATGTAGAGTCAAATGACATTTCACGATGCACCATACGAGCAAGCTGATGTTGTGAACGTTGATAGTCAATTAGTATCCGTACTAGCGAGATTACCGATTCATACGCAGACTCCTTGGTACCTGATTTGCAGCATTTGTCCAATTCCCTCATATAACCTTCATAGAATTGAATCATCAACGTCTCAAATAAGCCTTTTTTTCCGCCAAAATAATATGAAACCAAAGCAATGTTAACAGATGCATCCTGCGCAATATCCCTGACAGATGTTCCGTGGTATCCTTGCCTTTGAAACAATGCCGTTGCTGATGTTAAGATTTTAACCTTGGTTGCTTCGCTCATGTGACCCCTCCACTAAGACTATTGTTCCTATATAATTCGCCTTTTTTGCTACAAGCCCTGCATGAGATCACGGCCTTGATTGATAATTCGTTTGACAAAATCTCATATAAAATACATTGTTTTTGCTGAATTGTACTGCTTCATGTAAACTAAAGTCGATTATTATGTTATGAAAGTGAGTGAAATGAATGTTTCAATCTTCTTCTTATTCTCAGAACCTAGCTGAGGCTTACACTTTGTTAAATAAACAATTAGACGCTCTACTTGATGGAGAAACAGATTCCATTGCAAATTTAGCAAATGCAAGCGCATTGTTGAATCAATTTCTTAATGACGTCAATTGGGTTGGTTTTTATCTAACAAAAGAAACCGAGTTAATCTTAGGTCCCTTCCAAGGCATGCCTGCATGTGTCAGAATTTCTTTTGGTAAGGGTGTATGTGGGACAGCTGCAGCCGAGCAAAAAACCATTCGTGTTGCCGATGTTCATCAATTCCCAGGTCACATTGCTTGTGACGCAGCTTCTCGTTCAGAGATCGTTGTTCCTCTTATTAAAAACGGTCAAACCATTGGCGTTTTAGATATCGACAGCCCTAGCTTAGATCGATTTAGTGACGAGGACGAAAAATACCTTCATCAATTTGCAGAGATTTTAGTTAAACATCTTTAAAAATAAAAACAGATCACGCTATTCAGAATCGTGATCTGTTTTTGTATTGAGAAATACTTGATTTTTACCGTCACCTTTGGCCTTGTACAATCCAGTATCTGCCTCTTTAAACAGTAGCTCTGAGGTCGTTGAGTTTGTATTCCTTCTGTCCCAAAAAGACACGCCACAGGAAACGGTTACTGACGGATTTGTCTCAAGCGCAACCGCTTTTACAATTCGTTTGGCTATCTCAGTGCCTGTAGCAAGCTCGACTTTTGGAAGATAGACAGCAAGTTCTTCTCCACCCCATCTAGCTGCAATATCTGTTTCACGAATGTTGTTTCGAATAATATTGGCAACTTGAACAATAATTTCATCTCCAATTTGGTGACCGTATGTATATTTATACTCTTAAAGTTATCTATATCTATGAGAAGGAACGTGCCTTTCTCATGTTCTAAGATTGATTGATCCATACTAGCTTCCAAATGATTCCTTGAATGAAGACTTGTCAAATGATCAGTAATCACAAGCTTTTCAAGTTCCTCATGCAAGAGAGTATTTGTGAAGGCCAATGTAGAATGGTGCACTAATGATTGAAGCAATTTGAAACTTTCGAAGGTGAAATAATAGGATTCTTGATGAAAAACAAAAACTGCGCCGTGTACTGCTTCTTTCTGGAGCATTGGAATGGCGAGCAGAGATCGAAATGGTCCCGTATCAATTTCTGCATGTAAGCTTGTATCGCCCATATAAATAGGGTCTTTTTTAATTAATAATTGTTGAATGAGTGGATTCAGTTGCTCTGAATTCTCACCAGATTCAAAAAAGACCGTACCACTTTGATGAATAACAGTATGATCATTGCGATCAAATAGAAAAAATCCAACTTCTTGTGCTCCAAAAGCCTCTTGAATCTGGTGTGTCATACTCTTTATTAAGTCATTCAAATTTAAGTTCATATTAATTTGATGAGTCGCTTTGTTGATCAGCTTAAGGTCATGAATTAAATCTCGCGACTGTTGATATAGCTCTGCATTCTCTAATGCATTACCTCCAGTATCTGCTAAGATCTCGATAAATGATATCTCTTCTTTTGGTAAGGTATCATCCTTTGTCGCACGGATTTCAAGAACCCCGTATATTCCCTGTTTCCCCCTTAATGGCATAAACAGATGAACAATTTGATTTTTGTCATTCTTTTCTATTTGTTTCATTCCTGTTAAAAACGCATGCTCAGCCTTGGTATTCATGCCTTCGGATCCATATACTAACGGTTTAATCGGCAGTTCTTCACGGACTTCCCATTCATGTGAAAGCATTAAATAGACGTTAAACGACGGGTATGTTTGCTTAATGGCATAAACAATCTTAGCTAACACTTCACTAATATCCATCGTTGAATAGAATTTTTTTGTTACTTCTAACAGCAAATCCTTTTTTTTCGCCTCGTTTTCATCACGGTCTACTTTAAATCCCTTTTGTAGAAGCTGTTGTAACCATCTTGAAGCCGACTTGAATACGTTCATAGAATGTTGGTGCTGTTCGTCTGTTGAAGCAATGATACATGCGAAGCTAGTTTCCTCATAGAATAAAGGAATGACGGTATGCACAGCTTGTTCTTGATCTGTGACCTCACCTGAAATCTCGATCATATTTGTGCTAGATTTAACCCCATCAAGAAGCTCACTAACCTTTTGTTCCCCCAGTTTAATAACGGAAGAAGATAGATGATCCCATCCTGTTTTATGCTTAAAATCCATTTCGCGACGCTCAAGTAATATTAACTTAAGGGGTGATTGAAGCTGATCATTTAGTCTAAACAAAGCTTCTATTAGTGGTTTAAATCGTATCTGATAATTTGAGGCCTCCAGTAATTGCTCCACATTCATAAAGGAAGCGGTTGGAGGGAACATTGTTTTTTCTACCCAGTTTAATAAATTGGGTAGATGTTGAAGCTGTTTGGGCTCCATTCGAGTCAGTAAACCTACTTTTATTAATGGGGCATGTTCAACATGTACATACTGATCAGACTCGATGTACGTATATTGTTCATCCAAAAGCAAGAAATCATTGTTTTTGCGGTTATGATAGTAATTTGTGAACGCTGCATCGAGACCTGCAGATTTTGGCCCTATCTGTTTTGCAGAAACAATCTCATGATCCGTCCTCAAGGTAAAAATGAACGAATTCGTATAATCAAATGGATTTTTCTCAGAAAAAAATACTTTATCCCATAAAGGCAAATACTCTTCATTTTGAAATAGTTTCCCTACACCGTTCATTTAGTTCACCACCACAGAGTAAGACTAATGTCTCATTTATCATTTGTTCTTCTATTCTCTACATTCCTTACTTTATCTTTATATAAACCTAAATTTGTTTTCTGCCTGAGTTTTTAGTAGTTATATACGATTAATTTTTTTCAATATTTTGTGATAATACACCTTGATTATAATGCAATACCTACCAAATTGCCATGACTTTTTTCTTATTAAATGAGGCATTATCAAATTAGGTCATTGACTTACAGTTTATTAGTAGATATAATCAAGATTGTGTGAAATGAGACAGCCAAGGTAAGCTTAGTGTAGGTTGATTCTATTCCTCAAAGCGGCTGCGTATTTGAGGTGTATCGCGTAACTTCCTGCTGTCGAAGCGAAGATACATGAAAATAGAACGTCTAGTCTGAGAGATTGCCACGAGGTTGTTATTTTGCAACATTCAAAATAACAGGAGGATTCACCTTATGTCACGTTATACAGGTCCATCTTGGAAGCTATCCCGTCGTCTTGGGATTTCACTTACAGGAACAGGTAAAGAACTAGAAAAGCGTCCTTACGCTCCAGGCCAACACGGTCCAAACCAAAGAAAGAAACTTTCTGAGTACGGTTTACAACTACAAGAAAAGCAAAAGCTTCGTCACATGTACGGAGTAAATGAGCGTCAATTCCGTCGCACATTTGATATTGCTGGTAAAATGAACGGAATCCACGGTGAGAACTTCATGATCTTGCTTGAGTCTCGTTTAGATAACCTTGTTTACCGTTTAGGTCTTGCTCGCACTCGTCGTGCAGCTCGTCAACTTGTAAACCACGGTCATATCACTGTTGATGGTAAACGCGTAGATATTCCTTCTTACCGCGTAACACCAGGACAACAAATTGGTCTACGTGAGTCTTCACGTAACCTAACTGCTATCAAAGAAGCAATCGAAGTAACTAACTTCGTACCTGCTTACGTATCATTTGATGCAGAAAAGCTTGAAGGATCATTCACTCGTCTTCCAGAGCGTACTGAACTTCCTGCTGAAATCACTGAAGCTCTTATCGTTGAGTTCTACTCACGTTAAGAAAAACGGATTGATTTTAAGAAACATAAAAGCCTTGAAAACGTTGATACAACAACGCTTCAAGGTTTTTTTTAGATCGATGCAATAAACAGCATTAAAATAAATAGATCTGTGGTTTTCGGCTAATTTTTTCTGAAAATAATTTTGTGGGTAGGCGCAGATGAAGAATAACAGAATTAGGTTGTTATGTTTGCCATTCAGAATTTGTGTTTATTTTTGACGAATGAAAAACTAAATAAGGCGTATCACTTATTTTCTGACATACTCATCAATCTTTTGTTTTTCTTCTTTAAAAGTAGGGGTTTCCTCACCAATCCTTTTAAAATATTCCGCAAAATTGGTTGGTAATCTCTTCACACTTACTTCTAAACCTCTGAACTCTAATTCAAATTCTTCAAATTCTTTGTACCTAATTAAGATTGCTCAAAAAGCACCAAGGTCCATTGCAGCATTTATTTGCACATTGAAATCATTGACCTTGAATGTTCTTCCATTGTCTATCGAGACGTAGTATCTAGTTTTCTGTTTGTTTTTGTCCTGTGTTCTTAGAATTCCTGAGATAAAAGAATTCGTTAGTGTTATAAGAATTTACTCTTACCAATCCTATTTTTTCTTAAAAAATTCCTCAAGTATTTTATTGAGATTTAATCCAATACCCATAAAATTAGGTTTTAACTCTAAAAACCTTGTAGGTAATTCTTCATTTAATTCATCGTCTTCGTTCTTTAAACCTTCATTCGAATTTATAAATTCTCTCATTTTATCAAACATTCTTTGTTCGACATCTTTTACAAGTTCGTCAAAAATTTCCTTGTATTCCCGTACCTTCTGATCATTAGAACGCTTGCCAATAATTATACCTTCCATTCTTGCTAAATTAATATTATTAGAACCTATCCATTTTGCCCTACTAATATATTCCTCAGCCAATTCAAGATTGTCTAATTCAATGTATGCTAAACTGAGTATTTCATAGATAGTAGAAGTAGCATAGATATCAGATTCTAGATTAAAATCATTAACTCTATCATTCCTTACGCGTGTAACTCTATCCATAAAATTATCCCAATCTGATATAGACAAGTCCAAGAAATCATTAGCTACTTCTATGACTTTTTCATACTGATTTATTTTTGAATATGCTATTGCTAAACCAAAATAGTTATAATAAAAAAAACTATCATTAATATATCCATCTTCAAAACTCATTTTTTCTAAAGATTGATTATAAAAATATACGCTACCCTCATAGTCCTTAATTGAAAGTAATAAATCAGCCATGCATCTATGTGTTTCTGGATTCGATTCACTTAAAAACAATGATTTTTTATATTTAGGTAATGCCTTTTCAACATCACCATTATTATAGTAACTCTTACCAAGCAAAAGAAAAAGATCTGTATTTTCATATTTCCCAATCGCTTCAGTTAAAAGCTTAATCGATTTATCATACTCTCTCAAAAAATAATAAGTTTCAGCAAGATAATAATAATCTTCTACAGTTACACATTGCATTTTTTCAAGGAATGCTTTCCTTTTAACAAATATATGATCGGGATTGGAAGTAAAAATATACTTGCCATTATGATTAAATGATATGAAGCTCATTCCAAATCCATTTTCAGGCTTAGTAAATACTTCATAGTTATCAACTCTACATAAACCTTTACAATCTAAACAATCCTGATAAGAATGAGTCACATCTTGAAATCGAAAATCTTTATATTTATTACCAAAATATCGGTCCCAACCTTCAGTTCTTTGGTTTAACTGATATTTATCACAACAATAATTACAAATAAAGCCTCTTGTTACATTACAATAAAATACACTTATTCTCTTATCACAAACGCTGCAATTCCCCACAAATATCTATCCTTTCTATAAAAACTAGTAATCAATGTTCCACTCTCAAAAAATATCTAAACTCTTGGTAACTATTAGGTTTCGCTCAATTTCATTCTTGCCTAAATATTATCATCCATAAGACATAATAATGGAATAAGCTGTATGAAGTTTTTTTAGAGTTACTTTCAAGAGATTACCTAGTTCCAATACTAATTAAAGATTTTTAATAAAAAAAACAGCAACCCTCCTCAGGTTGCTGCCTCTCTCCTACTATTCTTAAAGCGTAATTTTCACAAACTTACGCTTCCCTACTTGCACAATTAATCCTTCAGTGATGGTTACTTCTGTTTTAATGTCTGTTACCTTTTCTTCGTTCATCTTCACGCCACCGTTTTGGATCATACGACGCGCTTCTCCTTTAGATGGAAGGAGCCCTAGATCAACAACTAGATCAATGATACCAATTTGTGCATCCTTTTCCCATTTCACAACTGGCATGTCATCTGGAAGTGAGTTCTTTTGAAAAACTGTTTCAAAATAAGCTCGTGCTTCTTTTGCTGCTTCTTGTCCGTGGTACATTGCAACGAGTTTGCTTCCAAGATTCATTTTGGCGTCTCGCGGGTGGATCGATCCATCCGCTAGGCCTTTTTCTAAGATATCTACTTCTTCTAGCGGAAGATCGGTTGCTAATCTAAAGTACTTAACCATTAATTCATCTGGAATAGACATTGATTTACCAAAGATTTCGTTTGGTGCCTCGTCGATTCCAATGTAGTTGTTTAAGGACTTAGACATTTTTCTAACGCCATCGAGACCTTCAATTAATGGAAGGGTCATAGCCACTTGCTTCTCTTGTCCGTACGCTTCTTGAAGCTGACGTCCCATAAGCAGGTTAAATTTCTGGTCTGTTCCCCCTACTTCAATGTCTGATTTCATTGCAACAGAGTCATACCCCTGCATTAATGGATAGAAAAATTCATGGATGGAGATTGGCTGCTGTGACTTATAACGCTTTTCAAAGTCATCACGCTCTAACAAACGAGCAACCGTTAAGTTACTTGCAAGCTTAATAATATCTTCGAAGTTAAGGGCTTTTAACCACTCTGAGTTGTACATTAGTGTTACTTTGTCCATGTCCAAGACTTTGCTGTACTGTTCCACATAGGTCTTAGCATTCTCCATAACCTGTTCGTTTGTTAATGCTTTTCTTGTTTCAGATTTGCCTGTTGGGTCTCCGATACGTCCGGTGAAATCACCAATTAATAATTGGATCTCATGACCAAACTCCTGAAATTGACGCAATTTATGAAGTACAACCGTATGGCCTATATGGACGTCAGGCGCTGAAGGGTCCATTCCTAATTTAATTTTAAGTGGCACACCTGTTACAACAGAC
This sequence comes from Alkalicoccobacillus plakortidis, assembly GCF_023703085.1. Classification (NCBI taxonomy): domain Bacteria; kingdom Bacillati; phylum Bacillota; class Bacilli; order Caryophanales; family Bacillaceae; genus Shouchella; species Shouchella oshimensis. The sequence continues at coordinate 1,349,537 of NZ_JAMQJY010000001.1, forward strand.
TTCTCAATTTTTTCACGGAAGGCATACTCCGGTGCAATTTCTACTACACCTCTCATTAACTCATTTACTTGTGTGTCTACTAATTGCTTCTGATCTTGCGTCAACTCTCTTTTTGACTCTTCCATCCCAACAAACCTCCGATTAATTTCTACTTTTACACACAAAAAAACCCGTCTCCTAAAAAGGGACGAGGTTATCGCGGTACCACCCTTGTTGAAAAGCAAATAAGCTTTCCCACTCAGTCTATAACGGCATTAACCGTTCTTTGCTATTAGGCAAAGAAAAAGCTCCAGGCTGTAATTCTTTCAGCATCTCGTACTGGCTTGCACCTTCCGCAAGCTCTCTACAATCGATGTGTACTGAAATACTTCGACCCTTCCGCGCTTGTGATTTCATTCAATTGTTACAGTTTTAACACAAACTGATGACATAGTCAATAAATAACCAAAACCTTGCTTGGAAAGCATTTCATCTGCATTAAACCTATGCTATACTGTTTCTGATTATTTAGGGAGGTATGTTATGTCCATGTTTTCTCGTATTAAAGAGAGAATACACCTATTATATAAAAAATTAGATGACATTCAATTATTCCGTAGGATAGGAATTACCTATCAAGTTTTTTGGAATCTATTTTTAGTTTTTATTGTTTTTGGGATCATGTCGTTATTCTTTGTAGGTGGAACAGCTGCAGGCTACTTTGCTTCTCTCGTGAAGGATGAGCCGTTACAAAATGCAGAAGAAATGACTACAAAAATTCATAACTATGAAGAAACCAGTCAGGTCTTCTTTGCAGGTGACACCTATATGGGTGAATTGCCAACAGATCTTGAACGTCACCAGGTTGCACTTGATGACATTTCAGACTATGTCAAAAAAGCGATAGTTGCTACAGAGGATGAATATTTTTACGAGCATGAAGGCGTTGTTCCAAAGGCGATTATGCGTGCTACGTATCAGGAATTCGCTAATGCCTCTACCCAAACAGGTGGGAGTACTCTTACACAACAGTTGATTAAACAGCAGATTCTTTCAAGTGAAGTATCTTTCGACCGTAAAGCAACCGAGATTCTACTAGCTATGCGTCTAGAGCACTTTATGAGCAAGGACGATATCCTGGAAGCGTACTTAAACGTTGTTCCATTTGGTCGTAATGCCTCTGGCAATCAGATTGCTGGTGTACAATCTGCAGCTATCGGTATTTTTGGTGTAGATGCAAAAGATTTAAATTTGCCTCAGTCTGCTTTTATTGCTGGACTGCCGCAAAGTCCATTTGGCTACACACCATTTCAATCAGATGGAGAAGTAAAGGAATCTATTGACCCTGCCTTAAATCGAATGAACACCGTATTAAGCCGGATGCACTCAGAAGGTTACATATCTGATGAAGAAATGCAGGACGCGCTTGACTACGATATACAAGGTGATTTTACAGATCGAACGCCTCCTATTACGGAGAAGTATCATTATCTAACATATGAAATTATGAAGAGAGCAACACCAATTATTGCTGAAGCCAAAATGGAAGCAGATGACGTGAATCTTGATGAAATGAGTGATGCGAAGCGTGCAGAAACGATTGAATCGTATACTAGCGCAGCAGCTCGTGATCTCTCTAGTAGTGGTTATCGTATTCACACAAGCATTAATCAAGACATCTATGACGGAATGCAAGATGCCGTAAACGATGATAATCTCTTTGGACCTGAAAAAGAAGGCGAAAATGAAGAAGTTGGGGCTGTTCTTCAAGACAACAAAACCGGAGCAATCCTTGGTTTCGTTGGCGGACGTGAAGAAGGAAACCCTGATAAGCAGTTTAACCACGCCACTCAGGCCAACAGGCCAACAGGGTCAACAATGAAGCCATTGCTTGGTTATGCACCTGCAATGGAAATTGGGACTGTCCAACCAGGTCTTGTTATTCCAGATACGCCGATGAAGTATAAATCAAACGGTAAGCCAATTAATAACTTTGACCGTAGTCATAAAGGATTACAATCTGTAAGAAAATCACTTGCCCAATCAAGGAACGTTCCCGCTGTGCGTGCGCTAAATACGGTGCCGCATGATGTAGCAAGACAGACTTTAAAAGACCTAGGTATTCCTTTAGCAGATGAAGGTGTACCACACGAGTCTTCTGTTCTTGGAACAGTTGACATGAGTGTCGAAGAAAACACAAATGCTTATTCTACTTTTGGAAATGGTGGAAAACGTGTAGAGTCTTATATGATTGAACGTATTGAAACAGCAGATGGAGAGTCTGTTTTTGAACATGAAGCAAAAGAAACAGATGTATTTTCTGTTGAAACGAATTATTTAACCATTGATATGATGCGTGATGTTCTTAAACCAGGAGGAACGGCAAGCAGCGTACCAGGTAATCTGAACTTCTCAGCTGATTGGGCTGGAAAAACAGGAACAACTCAGTACACAAGGGACTCTTGGTTTATGGCCACTAACCCTAACGTAACACTTGGTGTTTGGATTGGTTATGATTCGAATCATACTATATCCGAAACGGTTAATGGATTACGGTATGGGCCGAGAAACCAAAAAATCTGGGCGAACATCGCAAACGCAGCCTATAGTGCCAATTCTGAGATAATGGCTCCTTCTGAATCTTTTAAACAGCCAGAAGGCGTTGTATCAAGAAAGATCTGTAGCTTAACAGGAACGGCCCCTTCCAAAGCTTGTGAGGATGCTGATCTTGTAACAACTGATTTATTCAACAAAAAGTTCCTTCCTAACTCTAAGGATGACTTAAAATCAGAGCGTTATGTCACGATTAACGGTAAAAACTACAAAGCTCGGTCACAAACACCAGAGGAATTCACCGAAAGAGGAATCTCTATTTCTAAAGATCTCTTTGGAGTCGGGGATATCTCCTCCTACCTTCCAGATTCAATTAATGGTGTAGTTGGAGATCAAGAAGCACCTGATAACGGAAATACACCTGGAAAGGTATCTGGTGTCTCCCTTGATGGAAGCTCATTAAAATGGTCTAAACATGATGCGAGTGATATTGTTGGCTACCGCATCTACCGTGCAGATAACGGTAGTGATGATTTTAAATCGGTTCAAGCTGTTAAAGGAAATGAGTCTACTGACTTTAATGTCGGTGGCGGTAAATACGCCTTTTATGTAACAGCCGTTGATTCAGTAGGAAATGAATCAAGTGCTTCAGATATCGTCAAAGCAAACGATTGGAAATCTAAAGAAGACGCTGAAAAAGAAGAAGAAGAAAAAGAAAAAGAAAAAGAGAAAGAAGAGAAAGAAAAAGAAGAAGCAGAACAAGATGATAACGATGCTTCAGACAACGATGAAGATCAGGACTCGGATGAAGACAGTAATGATGATGAGAATTCAGATGAAGAGTCTAATGACGATTAAGTACAAATAAAAGCGCAATGAGGTGTAGAAACCTCATTGCGCTTTTTCACTTTCTACCTTTCATTAAGCCATTCCGTACTCTCTTGCTGAGCTTCTTCCAACGCTCTCTCTACAGTTTGTGCATCTGTTAGAGCACCTTCTAGTTTGGATTGAAGAATGAATCTAGGCTGAGAGGATGCCCACGGATATCGTGGAGTAATGGATGTCGTCATCGCTTCTAACACGGGAATCATTAGATCTTTTTCTTGTATACTTTCCCATTCTGTGGCATTTGCCAAGACGGGTGTACTGCCCCACTCTTCCCATAAATACTCTTGATAGAATTCACTTGAGGAGAATTTAATATACTCCCATGCTAACTCTTTATTATCTGAGTTATTAGTGATGGCATAAGGACTACCAGAAAACATTCCTCCTTTTCCTTCATCGTTTTTAAAGTTTTGAACGATGCCAAAACGACCTTCTAATCCTTGTGCATAAATTGATTTAATGTCTCCTGGACCCATATTGATAGAGATGGCAATATTGTTATCTGGCGTATTCCATTGCTCATTACCTTGACCATTGATAAAACCTTCTGGCATATAATCAGTCATTTCTTTTAACCACTCTAAGGCATGATTCATCTCAGGAGAATCAAAATTCATCTCAATCTCATCCCACTTATAGCCCTCGCCCCAAGCTTCCATTAAAACCTTCCAAGACGTTGGTAAGCGTTAAGGCTGTATCATGTGTTCCATTAAAAAATATTCCGTAATTTTGTTCACCTGATACTGGATTTGTACCAGTCATTTGCTTCGCTTTTTCCATGACTTCCTCTACAGTTGGGTATTCTGATAGTGGCTCTATTCCCCATTCTTCAAATAATTGCTTATCATATTGAATAAACCTTGCATCCCCGAGCACTGGTAATGCATAGATCTGTAGTTCCTCATCGTCAGGTCCAAGTGTCATCCAACCCTCAACTAAATTCTCACTAAAATGATCTAAGCTGAATTCATCTTCGTCTATTAAACGTTGCAAAGGTTCTAACAATCCTTGTGCTGCAAAATCATTTACACCAGGCATTTGGAATATATCCGCCTCTTTTCCCGCAATCATGGCTTGAGTATTTGGCACATAGTTTTTCCAAGGCATGATTACAAAATCAACAGTAGCTCCGGGATACAGCCTTTCAAATTCATCTTTTAATACATATAAGCCTCTAGATTTCTCTCCGGTGATCGGATCAGTTGTATCTTTCATTTGAACATCACCAATCATGGCAACTTTTAAATGACCAGACCACTCTCCCTCAACCGGTGCTGTAGTTGATTCATCTGAACCAGCACAAGCCATCAAACTTAAAGTCAAAACACTTGTTGTTACCGCTAGTACCCATGTCTTTTTCATTTTTCTTCCCCCTTATTCTTTAATTCCACTTAATGCAATACTTTGAATGATGTATCGCTGTAAAAATAGAAAGGCAATAATAATCGGGAGCACACTCATCGTGGCAAGAGCCATCGTCATCCCTGCTAGAGCTGTTCCATTTTCAAGTGAGAAACTTGCTAAAAAAAGTGGGATCGTGTGCAAATTTTCGTCATTTAACACAACAAGTGGCCAGACAAATTCATTCCAATTGCCCATAAATGACAAGATAATCATAGTTGCTGCGATTGGACCAGCTAAGGGTAGATACACTTGAAAAAAAGTCCTAAATTCACCTGCGCCATCTATTTGCGCTGCCTCTCTCAGACTATCTGGGATTCGATCAAAATATTGCTTACATAGAAAAACACCAAATCCATATAAAATAGAAGGAACAATGACTGGCCATAGTGTATTTAACAATCCACTAGCATTAAACATCTGATAAAGAGGAATCAATCTAGCTTCAATTGGAATCATCATTGTGGCGAGAACAAGAATAAATAATGCCTTCTTCCCCCTGAATTTCCCTTTGGAAAAGGCATATCCTCCTAAGAGAGCCGCAGAGACTTGAAGTGTGACAGAAGCAAGAGTTACAAATGTTGAGTTTAGATAGGCTCTAAGAATACGGCCATTTTCAAAAACTAATTCATAGTTAAATATCGCGAACTCACTTGGAATAAATGAAGGTGGAAATGGAATTCTCATATTAGACACACGATCAAAACTTACACTAAGCATCCACAGAAAAGGAGAGATCACTAGAACACCCATTACTAACAAAATCAGATACATAGCTATCTTAGATAAAAGACTGCGAGAGTTCATCTTCTAATCTCTCCTTTCTATATTTTTAATCTTGTTAACTTAAGATTTAGCATAGTGAATAGAAGTATGATGATAAACAGTAAACAAGTAGCTGCTGAAGCTATCCCAAATTCAAATCCACCGAAACCTCGTTCATAAATAAAGGCAACCATTGTTTGTAATGATCGGTTTGGACTTCCTCCAGCACCTCCAAGCACAAATACCTCGTTAAATCGTTGGAGCCCTGATATCCACCCCATAATGATGAGAAAGGCAAATGTACCTGCCATATTTGGAATTGTTATATAAAACCACTGTTGCAAGCCGGACGCCCCGTCTATTTCAGAAGCTTCGTACAATTCAGGAGAGATTGCCTGCAAATTGGCTAAACAAATAATAATGACAAAGCCTAACCAATGCCAGACGGTTAATAAAATTACGCCCCATTTAGAAGTTGAAGGATCTGAAAGCCAAGTTGAAGTTGGCAAACCAATCGTTGATAGAAAGTGGTTTAAAAGCCCTAGCTCAGGCTGAAGAACAAATGCAAAAATCATCGCTGCTGCAACAATTGAGGTGACGTTAGGTAGGAAAAAAAGGACTTTAAAAAAGCTCTGAAACTTTTGAATACGATTAATCATACTAGCAAGAATAAATCCCAAAGGTATTGCAATCAGAAGCTGAAAGAAGCCAATAAAAAACGTATTATAGACCGAATTCCAAAAAGACGAGGCACCGATGATCCTTTCATAATTTCGTAGTCCAACCCAATTCTCAATCGTCCCGTTTGAGCTATAGAAACTCAAACGAACCGATTCAAAAACTGGATACACAATAAATAATAAAATGCCAATCAGTGTAGGTGCTAAAAAGAGTAACCAAGTAAACATCGCTTTTTTCTTTTTTGTTTTAGTCAATTCAACATCTTGTACCTTTTTGGAACCATAATTACTTTCCACTTGTTCACCCATTTTTACCTCCTTATCAAAAGTACGTCAGAATGTTTGCGCTTACACAAACTTGTAAATAAGATTAAGTGAGACTCACTGCTATCAAGTATAAATCTCATCTTCATTCAAAAGTAATGGTGTGATGTTCTAAAATATTGTTGTATTGTTTAAAAGAAAGGAGCGAATGGATTGTCTAAATCAACATTATTTAGTGAAATAAAATTTGATGAACTTCCTTTTTCTTGGCACAATAATAAGCTTTCAGAACCTAACTTTGAGGGTTACTATCACTGGCATCAAGGGTGTGAACTTCTAATTGTTTTTAGTGGTGAAGGACAAGTCATCGTAAATCAACATACATATCCACTTAAAAATGGAACCATCTTTTTCTTCCAACCATTTCAGCTTCATAAGGTTTTTCCAAACAATTCTTCATCTATTCAGTATCAAAGAGCTACGTTTCATTTTGATCCTGTTTTTGCTAAAAACTGCCTCTCAAAATTTTCTACTCTATCCTCTTTTTTTAAAGAAATGAAAGAAGGTCTACTTATGAAACAATCATTTGATTTTAGTGAGGACCTCGATTTCATCTATAATCTTTGCTGTCAGTTTGACAAGATGACAAAAGATAATCTGCTTTCTTATAAGGAAGAGCTTGGTCAACTCCTTTTCATTCAATTGTTAGCCTACGTTCAATTTCATTTTAAAGATCGGGATTCAATCAGCCACCTACGACGAAAACCTCATTATTCCGAAGAGGTGATGAACTGGATTGAAGATCATTTGGATCATTCATTTGATTTAAACCAGTTAGCATGTGATCTTCACCTTTCAAAGTCCTATGTATCGAAAATTTTTAAAATAGAAACCGGTAGCAGTATTACTGACTATTTAACAGCTAGACGAATAAAACACGCTTGTCACCTTTTACAAATGACAGATCATACCCTACAACATGTTGCGGAACAAATCGGTCTTTTGAACGTCTCCTACTTCATTCAACTCTTTAAAAAAGAAACAGGCATCACACCACATCAATATCGGATAAAATCGATTTACTTTTCTCCATAAACAACAATGAGGTATAAATGCCTCCTAACATTCGTTAACGAGAGGGAAGTGTCTGTTTTAAAAATGAACTACACTTACTTTATAAGATTGATAAGGAGATGATTAAATGAGCGATGTGGTTCGGATCGGAGTAATCGGAGCCGGCAATATGGGTACGGTTCATGCGAATTATCTGTATGAAGGTAGAATTAAAGGTGCTATTATAACAGCTATTCTTGAGGAGCGAGTTAGTCGAATCAATGAGATTGAAAATCGGTTTTCAGAAGAAGTTGTTACCATTTATTCAGAGGAAGATGCATTTTTTCAATCAGGTCAGTTTGATGCTATTCTCATTGCAACCCCTCATTATAGTCATCCACGCTTATCCATTCGTGCATTTAATCAAGGTATACACGTTCTTGTGGAGAAACCAGCTGGTGTCTATACAAAACAAGTGCGTGAAATGAATGAGGCCGCAGAAAAAAGTCAACTCGTTTTCTCTATGATGTATAATCAGCGTATGAACCCGATTTATCAGAAACTAAGAGAGCTCATCCTCTCCAATGAACTAGGTTCAATTAGAAGGCTTAATTGGATTATTACAGATTGGTACCGCTCTCAAAGTTACTATGATTCAAGTAGCTGGCGTGCTACCTGGCAAGGTGAAGGTGGCGGAGTGTTAATTAATCAATGCCCTCACCAGTTAGACCTAATGTATTGGCTAACAGGGATGATGCCTTCAAGATTGAGAGCTTTTTGTCAATTTGGGAAGTACAGAGAGATTGAAGTAGAAGATAATGTCACTGCATATGCGGAATATGACAATGGTGCTACGGCCGTATTTGTCACTACTACTGGTGAAGCTCCAGGTACAAATAGACTTGAGGTTACTGGTGATCGTGGAAAGATTGTGATTGAAAATGACGAGTTAACTTTTTGGCGTCTGCGACAGTCAGAAACAGATTTTAATCAAGAATATACTGGTGGATTCGGAAAACCAGAGACCTGGAAGTGCGAAATTCCAGTAGAAGGATTAAATACCGCACATGAAGGAATTACACAGAACTTTGTTAATGCCATTAAAGATCATGAGCCATTAGTTGCGCCTGGATCTGAAGGAATATATGGTCTCAGTCTCTCTAATGCGATGCAGCTATCAACTTGGACAGATACATGGGTGACTTTCCCTATTGATGAAGACCTCTATCTACAACACCTTAACGAACAAATTGATCAATCAACTGTGCAAAAAGTAAGCACTGGCAAATCGTTGAATGTCAAAGGTACTCACTAAGGAGGATTCTATGAGCCGAAAAGATGGAATGAATTACGCACCTAAAGGGCAACCTCATCACGTCGTAGAAGATGGAGAATTTATTTTTGCAGCAATTGCATTAGACCACGGCCACATATATGGCATGTGTCAAGGTTTACTGGATGCAGGCGCTAGCTTACAAAAAGTATTTGATCCTGATCCCGAAAAAATGAAAGCGTTTCAAAATAAATTTCCCTCTGTTCAAATTGCTACATCTGAATCGGAAATCTTGGAAGATCCATCGATTCATTTAGTTGCTGCTGCAGCCATTCCGAGTAAACGAAGTGAGCTTGGCAACCGGGTAATGAGACACGGAAAGGATTATTTTACAGATAAAACGCCATTCACTACGCTAGAACAGCTAGAAGAAACAAAACGAATATGCAAAGAGACAAAGCAAAAGTATATGGTTTATTATAGTGAACGTCTACATGTAGAGTCTGCGGTGTATGCGGGTCAGCTCATTGAAGCTGGAGCAATTGGAGAAGTCATTCAGGTGACCGGTTTTGGTCCCCATCGTTTAAATGCACCAAGCCGTCCAGATTGGTTCTTTAAGAAGGAGTATTATGGAGGAATTTTATGTGATATCGGTAGTCATCAAATCGAACAGTTTCTTTTTTACACAGGGAACAAGGATGCAACCGTTCTGCATAGTAAAGTGGCCAACTACACTTCAACCGATTATCCGGAATTAGAGGATTACGGCGATGCCACTCTAGTCGGTGAGAATGGAGCTAGTCATTTCTTTCGAGTTGACTGGCATACACCAGATGGATTAGGGGTCTGGGGTGATGGTCGATTATTTCTTATTGGTACAAAGGGAACCATCGAAATCCGTAAATATATTGATGTTGCAAAAGACACAACAGGAGATCATTTGTATCTTGTAAATGACGATGGAGAGCAGCATTTTTCTGTTCAAGGTAAGGTAGGCTTTCCTTTTTTCGGTGAGCTCATTTTAGATTGTCTACATCGAACAGAACATGCAATGACTCAAGAGCATGCCTTTAAAGCAGCTGAGCTTTGCTTAATCGCACAAAAGCAAGCCAATCTAATTTATACATCACCGGTTCAATCTTAGATGAGTACCACATCTATTCACGTTCCACACCTGTTTATGAACTATTTACAAGATCATAAATATGAGGTTCGTTTTCATTCGCATCAAGAAGCCGAACTCTTTTATTTTCATCGTGGAAAATGCACCTATCTCATTGGCGATAAGATTATTCATTTGGCTGCTGGTGATTTAATTCTGATGAATGGATTGACCTTACATCGCCCAAAACTATTTGAAGGTCAGCCTTATGTGCGCTCGACCATTCATTTTAATCAATCTTATTTTAAAAAGCTTCTTCAACCTATGGGTATGGAGAAGCTATTACATCCCTTCTCTACTCTCTCGTCTATCCATCTATCCTTTGAAGGGGACGATCGAGTGCGGTTGGAATCTTATCTATCAAATATGAACAAGTGCAAAAACGAAGATAGTCAGCTATCTTCGTTTCGCTACCAGCTTTTGTTTATGGATCTGTTGAGCTTTATTTTTCCATTTTGCGAAAATCCGTTACAAAACATTTCTCTACCACAAACGGAAAAGGAATGGCATGTGCAAAACGTCATTACGTTTATTGAAAATCATTACCAAACCAACTTCCATTTAGAGGCACTTGAGGATGAACTACATCTAAGTAAGTACTATCTATCAAAAATCTTTAAAGAAGTGACTGGTGTAACCATTTTTAAATACCTACATCAAAAACGAGTGAACCAAGCAAAGGTTAGTTTAATGCTTAATGAATCAATCAGTATTACAGATCTTGGGTATCAGAACGGATTTAAATACCCCTCTCATTTCTCTAGAGTCTTCAAACAGTTAACAGGATTGACTCCAGAACAGTATCGTAAGGCGCTTGTGCAATAATGCAATTGTGACTGGGACAGTTATAAACGGATAACCTAAAAAGACGAATCATCCTGAATATGGGATCATTCGTCTTTTGATTTTAATACATATGAGAGAACGGGAAATCTGCAGTTTATTCGCTCCCAGGATGGGGGCACGCTTTCCGTGGGCGGGCGCTGAACTAAACCGGCTACGCCGTTTCATTTCAACCCTGCCCGTAAGTCCCACAGGAACCGGCCTCCCCCATCCCGTCCGCTTGTGAGAGCCTCTTACACTCTTACTGGTTATACTTACTTGGTTACGTAAATTAAAATAGTGTTACTAATTTTAAAAACGGATAGGCAGTGTACGAATGAATCAACATAGGAAATATTTAGGAATGAACGAAGCGAATCAATGCCAAGTCAAACATTTTGAATGAATCGCATAGGTTTATTAATACTATACCGATCTGTCAGTAACTCAATCCTGCTTGGAAATCTGCCCAACCATCAAAGTTTATGTCCAAAGTAGCCCTACTCTCTTAGATTTAAAGAACAAAAAACCGAAGCAATATGTGGGTTAGGCAACATAAATGCTTCGGTTTTGTTCATATTTCTATCCTAGCTTCAATGTTTTTTCTTTATTCTATATTAGTGAGTTTAGATGTTCTAAACTGATCTCAAGACTTTTCATCGGATCACCCTTGCAAACATCTTGTTCAACGATATACCACTCAACGCCTGAACGCTCACCCCACTCAAGGATCGGCGCGAAGTTAATACTGCCTGTTCCTAGCTCTGCAAAGGTTTCATCGCTATCCTTAGTCATATCCTTTAAATGGATAAGAGGCATCCTGTGTGAGTAAGCTTGGATAAATGCAAGAGGATCTAGTCCAAGCTTTTTTTACCCAATAGACGTCAATCTCTGCCAGAATTTTATTTTCGGGTGAAGGTTCTAATAAGAATTCTAGTGCGGATTGTCCATTTATGTCCGTATCAAACTCAAAGTTATGATTATGATAACTCATTCGGAAGCCTTCTGCTTGTTTACTAATATCATTTAGATGTTGTTTCACCTGTTTATAGCCATCAACCGTTTGCAATTCTTTAGGGAGCATAGGACAAACTAGATCTACAGTGTTGTATAGCTTTGTCTCTTCTAAAACCGTATCAAGCTCTGTTTGCAGTCTAGACAAACCAACATGCACACCTGCTGTTCCAAGTTGATACTCCTTTAAGTACGATGCAATTTCTTCTGGATCATGTCCTTTTGGCAAAGCCGATAGCTGAACTCCTGCCCATCCCATTTGTTTTAATTCTGCAAATACAGGAGCAATACCTCGTTTCATTTCCTCTCTTAATGTATATAATTGAGCTGCAAATTTTTCTTTCATCTTCTATCTTCCTCCCGCTTTTTACTGCATGCTTTTATCTTAGTCTTATTCAACCACATATGCTGTTTTCTAGTTATCCAGTCTTTCATTTGACTTACTTCTCATTGGTGAATGACAAAAAAACGCAGCCTCATATCGGCTGCGCCATGCATATTAATCTTCCATTGTTGATAAATCACCTGTTGGTAAATCAAGTTCCCACGCTTTTAGAACTCGTCGCATAATCTTGCCGCTTCGTGTTTTAGGTAGTCCTTTACGGAATTCAATCTCACGTGGTGCTGCATGTGCGGACAATCCTTTTTTTACAAATAAGCGAATCTCTTCTTTTAGTTCATCGGAAACCTCATATCCCTCACGAAGAGAAACAAACGCCTTAATAATTTCCCCACGAACTGGATCGGGTTTGCCAATAACACCTGCTTCGGCTATGGCAGGATGTTCAATTAGCTTACTTTCCACTTCAAATGGACCTACTCTCTCGCCAGAGGTCATAATGACGTCATCAATTCTACCCTGGAACCAAAAGTAGCCATCTTCATCCTGGTAAGCAGAGTCCCCTGAGATGTACCAACCTTCAAGTTCAAAATAGCTATTAAACTTCTGAGGGTTATTCCAAATTTGCCTCATCATTGCTGGCCAGTCTTTACGAATCGCTAGATTACCCATTCGATTAGCAGGAAGTTCGTTGCCGCGATCATCAATAATGGCTGCCTTCACCCCAGGAATTGGTTTACCCATTGACCCTGGTCGTACCTCTTCAGATGGATAATTACAAATAAGCTGAGCACCTGTTTCTGTCATCCACCATGTATCGTGAATACGCTTATTAAATACCTGTGTGCCCCAACGAATAACCTCTGGATTAAGTGGTTCTCCAACACTTAAAATATGTCGAAGGTGAGTAAGGTCATACTTTTTCACCACTTCATCACCCGCACTCATAAGCATTCTAAATGCGGTTGGTGCACTATACCATACAGTTACTTTGTATTTTTCAAGAGTCGCATACCAGTCATCCGGACTGAAGCGCCCTCCTCTGATTACGTTTGTAACTCCAAGCTAACCATGGTGCAAATATTCCATAGGATGTTCCAGTTACCCAAGCCAGGGTCGGCCGTGCACCAATACACATCATCGTCTTTTAAGTCTAGTACCCATTTTGCCGTTTGATAGTGTTGAAGCATTGCGTTGTGGACATGGAGAACCCCTTTTGGTTTTCCTGTAGAACCAGACGTATAATGCAAAATCAATCCATCTTCACGGTCAACCCATTCTATTTTAAGTTGATCCGATGCTTGCTCCAAACGATTATTAAAATTTAGATACGGACCAGATTCTTCTTGATTCTCATCAACAATTAATACTTTTTTCAAATCAGGCAGATCTTCAAATGGAACACGTTCCATTAAAGCTGGTGTTGTAACCAATACCTTTGCACCGCTATCTTCCAAGCGATCACGTACTGCCCCCTCCATAAACGCTTCAAATAATGGCCCAACAATGGCCCCTAATTTAATTGCTCCAAACAAAGCAAAATATAGTTCAGGCGAACGAGGCATAAAAATAAACACACGATCTCCTTTTCTAACTCCTGCTTCTTTAAGTACATTTCCTGCTTTATTCGAGTACGCTTTCATTTCTTTAAACGTATAGGATTCATCTCGTTTTTGGTCACTATATTGCAAAGCAATTTTATCAGCTTGTTCAGCCTCAGCAAAACGATCAATCGCTTCATAAGCAAGATTCACTTTTCCAGTTGTATGCCATGAGAATTCTTTTTCAACCTTACTCCATTCAAAAGATTCATATTCTTTATTATAATTTTGTAAGTTATGAGTTCCATTCTCAGGTGGAAGCGCTTGCAATTTCATATGTCCTCTTCCTTTCTGTAATGAATTAACATTAGTATAATATATGTTATTCATTAATACAAACTTAAAAAAATGTTCTTAATATTCATTCACACACTGCAAGAATAATAGATTTGTGTATAATGAACGTATTAGCCTTAAAAAGGTGAGTGAACAGTCTATGATTCATACAAAAACCTACTATTCAACACAAATCCCTTATCAAGACAGGTCTCTTTTGATTGAAGGGCCGATAACGCGTGAATCTCTTGATGCTTATGAATTTCATAACGAGCTTGATTCATTTCGTCCGGCAGTGAAACAAAAGGAAGCATTATTAGAGATAGCCGAGCTACCAGAAGGACGAATTAATGTTGTTGTAGATGATCGCACCATTGTGGGTTATGTGACCTTTTTATACCCTGATCCAATGGAACGGTGGTCTGAGGGCAATATGGAAAACCTTCTTGAACTAGGTGCCATTGAAATTGCCCCCGCTTATCGCGGAGCCTCAGCAGGAAAAACAATCATTAACCTTTCAATGCTTGATGCAGCGATGGAAGATTATATTATTATTACAACTGAATATTATTGGCATTGGGATCTTAAAGGAAGCGGTTTAGATGTATGGGAGTATCGAAAGGTCATGGAAAAAATGATGGGAGCAGGCGGACTTGTTTGGTTTGCTACAGATGATCCAGAGATTAGTTCTCATCCTGCTAACTGTCTTATGGCGCGTATTGGTTCCAACGTTGATCAAGAGTCCATTCAACAGTTTGATTTGCTTCGTTTTCATAATCGGTTTATGTATTAATTACCTTATACAAAGGAGTTATGTTCATTATGAAAGTAAAAGATATCATGAAGCGTGATCTCGTTACACTAACGAAAGAACATACGATTAAGGAAGCGCTTCACTTACTTGAAAAAAACAGAATTAGACATATTCCCATTGTTGATGAACTTGGGCAAATTCAAGGCATTGTGTCTGATCGAGATATCCGTGATGCTAGACCTTCTATTTTTGAACAGCACTCAAACGATTCCGAATTAGATAAGCCTATTTCATCACTCATGTCTACCAATATTATTACAGCTGAACCAGAAGATCTTGTTCAGGAGGTAGCGTCAGTCTTCTATTTGTACCATATTGGTTGTTTGCCTATTACAGAAGATGACCGCCTAGTTGGTATGGTTACGGAGACCGAGCTTCTCCATACGTTTGTGGAATTAATGGGTGCGGACAAGCCTAGTACTCAGATTGATGTAGAGGTGAGCAATAGCCCTGGTCAATTAGCAACGATTGCGCTCATTTTCAAGGAATTCGATATCAATATTCATAGTGTCATGGTTTACCCGTCCGAAACAGAAGCCACAAAAACGCTGCTTTTTAGAGCGCAAACGATTGATGCCCGGCAAGTAATCGAGGCGATACAAAAAGCTTGGTTTTAAGGTTTTGGGTCCACTTTCATTTGGAGAAAAGTATGAAGACAGCTGATGCTGCGTTTGTTTACTCCATTGAGGAGCATTCATACCACTTTCATGATAAACACCCTTTTAATCCTTTACGCCTCACTTTAACAAAGGATTTGCTTGAAGCTTGTAATAGCTTAGATACTAACAAGATCCTCAAACCACGAAAAGCGACAGAAGAGGAATTGGCGCTTGTTCATGATTTGGCTTTTATTGATGCAGTTAAGTTAGCGGGAGCAAATAAGCTAAGTGCAGAGAAAGCAAGAAGCTACGGACTAGGTACAGATGATACTCCGTTCTTTAACGATATGCACAATGCGGCTTCCTATCTAGTTGGAGGCACACTTACCGCTGTTGACGCTGTAATGAATGGATCGTATTCTCACGCAATCCATTTAGGTGGTGGTCTTCATCATGGATTTAAGGGCAAAGCTTCAGGGTTTTGTATTTATAATGACTCAGCTATTGCCATTGAGTATCTAAAACAAAAATACCAGGCACGTGTTCTATATGTTGACACTGATGCTCACCATGGGGACGGGGTTCAATGGTCCTTCTATGATGATCCAGATGTATTCACGTTAAGTGTACACGAAACAGGGCGCTACCTCTTCCCCGGTACAGGAAGTGTAACAGAAAAAGGAGCTGGAGCTGGTTATGGCTTAAAGGTAAACATTCCACTTGAAGCATTTACCGAGGACGACTCTTTTTTAGAGAGCTATGAGACAGCATTTCGTGAGGCAGTTGATTTCTTTAGACCTGACCTTATTCTTACTGTAAACGGTGCAGATTCACACTACCTGGATCCTTTAACTCATTTACATACATCGCTTAAAAGCTTCCACTTCATTCCAAAACTCGCCCATGAATTGGCTCACGAGTATTGTGAAGGTCGTTGGGTTGCTGTAGGTGGTGGAGGCTATGATCATTGGCGTGTGGTTCCCCGTGCTTGGGCAAGTATATGGCTTGAGATGACAAATCAAACAGACGTATTAAACCAACCGATTCCACAGACTTGGATTGAACAATGGCAGGACCACGCAGACGTCCAGTTGCCACAATCATGGTACGACGATGAAAAGATGCTTCCAGTAGTTCCTAGAAAACCGATTATTACAGCTAGAAATCAACAAACGATCGAAAAAGCGTTATTTCATATTCGAAATGAAAAACCTTCGCGGCGACCTTCTTTTACGCAAAAAAACAACCTGTGTTAACTCACAGGTTGTTTTTAATATTTCGTAGCATTTCAGAAACTAAAAGATACGACTGTTGACTGGCTAGCTCCGTAAACTCTGTAAAGCTCATCGTTGCTTCATCATTTGCATTATCTGAAATTGCTCGAATAATCACAAACGGTCGTTCACTCATTGTTGCTACCTGAGCGACAGAAGCACCTTCCATCTCTACACAGCTGCCATCAAAATCTAGTTTGAGTTTTTTGGCAAAATCAATATCAGCAATAAATTGATCTCCACTTAACACTCTACCTTTTATAACTCGACAAGAGAGCACCTTGTTAGCCGCTTGTTCTGCTAAGTCTACCAGATTCAGATCTGGCATAAAAATAGAAGAACTAGACTGCATCGGTATCTGGCCTCTTTCAAACCCAAGCGCCGTGGCATCAATATCATGCTGGATAGCACTCGTCGAAATGACCAAATCTCCAACGTTTAACTGTTCATCTAATGCACCCGCTATACCTGTAAAAATGATATGTGATACATCAAATACATCAATTAAAATTTGAGTTGTTACCGCTGCATTAACCTTGCCTACGCCTGATTTGCAAAGCACAACGAAGCAACCATTTATTTCGCCTAGGTAAAATGTGATTCCAGAACGAACTTGAATCTCTTCAGTTTCTAAGTCTAGACGAAATTGGTGAATCTCCTCATCCATCGCACCAATAAGGCCAATTCTAGTTATCATATTCCCCATAAAATCCTAGTTGTTCTTTGTGGATTGTCTGAATTCAATACGGTGCGGAAGCTGCACTGTATGATCCGCGACATCTTCTTTATTCATAAACTTTGTTAATAGACGCATTGATACGGCTCCAATATCATACATAGGTTGTACAACAGTTGTAAGAGTTGGACGAACCATAACAGATAATCTTGTATTATCAAAACCAATCACATCAAAATCTTCTGGTACGTTGTAGCCTTTATCTTGTGCACCATGAATAACACCAAGTGCCATCTCATCAGAAGAAGCAAAAATTGCGGTAGGCATTTCTTTCATTTCTGTAAATGTCTCCATTGCTTCGATGCCAGAATCATATGTATAGTCGCCTAGTACAATCAAATTCTCATCAAATTCAATGTTCTTTTTCTCAAGTGCAGAGCGGTAACCCGCGAACTTTTGGAATCCATTAATTGGGTCATCAAGTGATCCACTAAGCATTCCAATTTTAGAATGACCTTTTTCAATTAAGGTAGTAACCGCGTCCTCTGCTGCCTGCTTATAGTCAATATTAACAGACGGGAAATTCTTCTCTTGATCAAGAGTGGCAGCGAGTACTATTGGAACTGGTGAGCGTTTGAACTGAACTGCATGCTCTTCTGTAATTTCTCCACCCATGTAAACAATTCCATCTACTTGTTTTTCTAAAAGCGTATTAATAAGATGAATTTCTTTCTCTTTGTTCTGGTCGGAGTTACAAAGAATAATATTGTATTTGTACATTGTTGCAATGTCTTCAATACCTCTTGCAAGCTCTGAGAAAAAGATACTTGAAATATCAGGAATAATAACCCCAACTGTTGTTGTTCTTTTGCTCGCAAGTCCTCGTGCTACTGCATTTGGTCGATAACCAAGCTGTTCAATGGCTTCTAGTACTTTTTTTCTAGTTGTAGGTTTGACATTAGGATTACCATTAACAACACGGGATACTGTTGCCATGGATACTCCAGCTTCTCTTGCTACATCATAAATCGTTGTATTCACATTGATCCTCCTCATAACATGCTTTAGACCTAGTTTGTATTGTTATCATACGCTACAAAACAGGCTACTGCAATGTCTTTCGAATTTATTCGACAATATCCGATAATTCCTCCATTATTTAAGAGGTATCGCACGTTTATTCTACGTATAATAGTCTAATTATTCCCTTACTAACTACTTTATATGCTTCATTTTACCAAAAAAGCTCATCAATCCATTTTAATCTTCCTACATAGGAAAAGCAACCCACTTCAATGGAAGGGGCTGCTTTAAAAAATTTATTAATTCTTGTACAGACCAGACGCTGTCAATTCGTCAATAAATGTATTAAACGTTGGAATGTCCATTTGTTGAGCTGAATCAGATAGTGCAACAGTTGGATCCGGATGTACTTCAGCCATAACCGCAT
Organism: Alkalicoccobacillus plakortidis; assembly: GCF_023703085.1. Lineage (NCBI taxonomy): Bacteria > Bacillati > Bacillota > Bacilli > Caryophanales > Bacillaceae > Shouchella > Shouchella oshimensis. The sequence goes on from NZ_JAMQJY010000001.1 coordinate 1,368,421, forward strand.
CAGCTCCAATAGCGAAAGCAGCTTTAGCTGTTGGAAGAAGTAGATCTCTTCTACCAGTTGAGTGAGTGACATCTACCAATACTGGAAGGTGAGTTTCTTGCTTAAGAATTGGTACAGCTGAGATATCCAATGTGTTACGAGTTGCTTTTTCGTACGTACGGATTCCGCGCTCGCAAAGCATAATTTGGCTGTTACCTTTTGACACAATGTATTCTGCAGCATGAATAAATTCTTCAATCGTTGCAGATAAACCACGTTTAAGAAGAACTGGTTTATTAACAGATCCTGCAGCTTTTAAAAGTTCAAAGTTTTGCATGTTGCGCGCACCAATTTGAATCACATCGATGTACTCAACAGCCATCTCGATATCAGATGGGCTTACGATTTCACTAATGACAACCATGTCTTGTTCTTTCGCTACACGTTGTAAAATTTGAAGCCCTTCAAGACCAAGGCCTTGGAAATCATAAGGTGATGTTCTTGGTTTAAATGCACCACCGCGAAGTAGTTTCAGTCCACGAGCTTTCATTGCTTTTGCAACAGCTGTTACTTGCTCATAGCTTTCAACTGCACATGGTCCCATAATAAGACGTTGCTGACCATCTCCAATTGCTTCACCTTTCAGATCAACAATTGTGTTTTCCTTTTGTTTTTTTCTAGATACAAGTAATGCTTTGCTATTGTCTTCTTCTTGAAGCTCAAGACCAGCTTTGAAAATTTGTTTAAACAAGTGCTGAAGTGTACTTGTTTCAAACGGCCCTTCATTATGCTCAGCGATATGATCTAGCATTTTGCGTTCTCTAACTGGATCAAAGCGATTCACACCAGACTCACGCTTTACAGATCCAATTTTCTGCACTAGACCCGCACGCTCATTTATTAGAGATAATAGCTTTAAGTTTACGTCATCAAGCTCCGACCGAAGCTGTTCCAATTGTTCGTTACTCATCCATTCCCCACTCCTCACAAAAAATATGTTCTCTTTAACTTAAATTCATTATAAAGGATGTTTTCACGAATGTCACGACATTTCTCTTTATTTCTTAGACGCTTTTAAGCACTAAAGCGTTATTTTGTTTTCCATATACCTTTTCTTGCTTATTTCTAGTAAAATAGAAGTAGTTCATTTGAAAGGTTCTAGGTGATTACATGGAATTTGACTCTCCTACATTGTTTGCACTAGACATTGGTACACGTTCAGTTGTTGGACTCCTGCTTCAAAAACAAGGGGATCAACATACATTAATTGATATTGAAATCATGGAGCATCAGGAACGCTCCATGTTAGATGGACAAATACATAATATTCCCGCCGTTGCGTCTGTAATTAAAGAAGTGAAAACAAAGCTTGAGAAACGACATTATCCACTTGAAAAGGCATGTGTTGCTGCTGCAGGCCGTTCTCTATTAACTAAAAAAGCTACGTATACAATCAATTTAGAGGAACACCTCTTACATAATAGAGAAGACTTGCTCCAACTGGAATTAAGTGCTGTTACGCAAGCTCAATTCCAGTTAGCTCTCGAATCAGATGAAACATCTGCTGCGAGGTATGATTGCGTGGGCTATTCAGTTCTTGAATATCGATTAGACGGGAATCCAATTGGTAGTCTGCTTCAACAAACGGGTAAAGAAGCAGAAATCGAGGTGATCGCTACATTTTTACCTAAGGTTGTAGTCGAGTCCCTGTTGTCTGCTTTACAAGAAGTTGGATTACAGCTTGAAGCACTCACATTAGAACCGATTGCAGCGATTGACGTCTTAATCCCTACCTCAATGCGCAGACTTAATGTAGCCCTTGTGGATATTGGCGCAGGAACGTCCGATATTGCGCTGACAGCCAGTGGTAGTGTTCAAGCATATGGAATGGTTCCAACTGCTGGTGATGAGATTACAGAGGCGTTAAGCGACTACTATTTACTTGATTTCCCGGAAGCCGAAAAAATCAAGAGATTATCGCTTGAAACTGAAACCATTACGATGACAGATATATTAGGAATCACAACTGAATATACAAGTGAAGAACTATTCGAACCAATCAAACCGGCCATTCAACAGCTAGCCCATTCAATTGCAGATGAAATTCTACGATTAAATGGAAAACCACCAAAAGCTGTTATGTTAGTTGGCGGAGGTAGTCAAACACCATTGTTACCAGCATTATTAGCGGCTGCGTTGCAGTTACCACCAGAACGAGTCGCCGTTCGTGGCATAGACGCCATCAAAAACTTTGTCACCTCTGATATTAATGTGATGGGTCCAGATTTGGTTACTCCGGTTGGGATTGCCATTGCAGCGAAACAAAATCCTATTCACTATTTAAGCGTAAAGGTAAATGATCGAACCTTACGATTATTTGATGCCAAAGAACTAACGGTAGGTGATGCATTTGTTTCTGCAGGAATTGATGTATTAAAGCAATATGGTAAACCTGGCCTTGCTATTGTTGTAGACGTAAATGGATCGTTAGTGACTATACCCGGCATACATGGAGAGGCTCCTGTCATTTATAAAAACGGAAAGCCGTCTCTGTTATCAGACTCCATAATAGAAGGTGATGAGCTCACACTCATAAAAGGTCAAAATGGATCTACTCCAACTGTCACAATAGGTGAAGTTGTAGAGCAATCCTCTTCTTTTACTTGTTATATAAACAACGAGAAGATTGAGTTATCCGCTACTGTCTTGAGAAATGGACGTTCCACGGAATTAAGTGCCGGTTTAAAAGATCGAGATGTTATTGACATTCAAATGGATTATACAGTAAGTGATATTTTAGAGTGGAAGAACATCGATACAAAATGGTATGAGCCTATTCCAATTACTATTAACCAGGATAAAAAGCATATCATTCATCGTGAGGCAAAACTTTCAATAAATAATCGACCTGCACGTCTAGATCAGAGAGTGAAACAAGCTGACCGAATCGATGTGTATTACCCACTTCAAGATTCTCATAGCCTTACAGGTGCTGATATTTATCACCACCTTGGAAATGTACAACAATCAATAGACGTTACATTTAACAATGAACACTTCCAATTACGTAAGCAAACAGTCGAGCTCTACCGCTCTTCTGAAAAAATATCATCTAGCATGACGATCACCCCTAGTGATTTATTAACCACAACACAAGTTGATGTGGGTCCATTTATCATTCAAGACCTATTCGCTGTCACTGACATCTCCATACCTACTGGATCTAATCATACTTTTACGTTACAATGCAACCAACAACCTGCTGAGTTTACAACCATTCTAAAGCACGGTGATCAAATTGAGTTATCATTTATTAAGATCTAAAAAAAGAAAGGCGAGCCTGCTTTATTAAGCGCAGACTCGCCTTTCTTTTTGTTTCTTATAATTTATTTTTCTCTTGTTCTACTTTTTTCTCTAAGTCATCAACTTCGGATTTAACCGTTTCTGACACCTTTGATCCAGATTCTTTTATTTCACTTGTTAAATCATCAGTAAGAGCAGATACATTTTCTTTTGCAATATCAGCTTCAGTTTTTACACTACCTGCAACTTCCTTCACTTTATCTGCAACTTGATTAGATTGTTCAGAAACTGTTTTAGCAATGTTTGAAGACTTCTCTTTTGCAATTGTAGCCCATTCATTTCCTTTATCATAAGCAGTTGATGTGATTTCTGAAGTTTTAGCCTTTGCTATTTGAGCTTGCTCTCCAAGATCATTACGAAGTTCTTTCCCAGATTTCGGTGCCAAGAACAATGCCGTTGTGGCACCTACTATCCCCCCAATTAATGATCCGATTAGAAAATCTTTAGTATTAATGTCTCCCATGTTAATTTCCTCCTTGTGTTTTAATTGGTTCGTTGAGGTGCTGCTTTCTAAGCTTAAACTTTGTATACAAATCAAGGGCAGTTGTCCCCCAATTTACAGCTTTAGCAATATTCTCTGATTGATCAACCGTATGACTAGATACGGTGTTTGAAACCTGTCTAATTGATTGATTAAACTGCGTAACAGATTGACCTAAATCTTTCACAGAGGTGAATAATGTATTCACTGACTCTGTCTTTTGCTGAATATCATCAGCTAGTTGGTTCGTCTTATGAAGTAATTGCTCTGTCTCACTTGTTATACCATTTAATTGTTTCTCTAAATTGGCAACAGTGTTCGCCGTATGTTCCAGCGTACGATTGGCTGATCGCAACGTTCGAACAAGAAAAATTACTAAAACTGCAAATGCCACGGCTGCTATCAGGGCACTTATGTACAAGAGTATTGCCCAATCCATGATGTATCCCTCCTCCATACCTAAGATTTACCCATTGCTATATATCATTAAACATATATGCATAAATCTATATTCGACAGTTTTTTTAAATATCCTTTTATCATACCCTATTTTTATGGACTTATAGAAGAAAATCTTTTATTTAAAATGAAGTTGGGAAAAAAGAAGAACGTATGAAAGTGTAAAGACGAAGGGGAGGAGCGAAGGGCGAAGGGCGAAGGGCGATACCAAGAAACACAGGATCGTAACCAAGAAAGATTGCTAATACACCAAGATCCTAGCTGCGATAGCAAGATAAATTGATTCATAATCAAGAGGAATTCACCTTTTACTAAGATCCGTACCTTTACTCCAAGAAAAAACGCAAGTGAACCAAGAGCCTCGACTCATTAGCAAGAGAATGGTCAACTTAAGCAAGAACCTCCCATATCACACCAAGAGACTTCTCCCAATACCAAGACGCTCCTCTCCATAACTAGATAGAAAGCAATTGTCTGCATTTCATCGGCGTGCCAGTGGAAAGCATCCACGCACCATCCTTGATTCCATTTGCTCATCCTCGATTCCGCTCTCTCATCCTCGATTCCGACCTCTCATCCTCGTTTCCGATCCCTCATCCCCGATTCCTCTCTCTCATCCTCGTTTCTGATCCCTCATCCTCGATTCCTCTCTCTCATCCTTGATTCCGCTCTCTTATCCTCGTTTCCGATCCCTCATCCTCGATTCCTCTCCCTCATCCTCGATTCCTCTCCCTCATCCTTGATTCCGCTCACTCATCCCCGATTCCTCTCTCTCATCCTCGATTCCTCTCCCTCATCCTCGATTCCGCTCCCTCATCCTCGATTCCTCTCTCTCATCCTTGATTCCGCTCTCTCATCCTCGATTCCTCTCTCTCATCCTTGATTCCGCTCTCTTATCCTTGATTCCGCTCACTCACCCTCGATTCCGACCTCTCATCCTCGATTCCGCTTTATTCCTTAAACCAAAAACAACGAACGATCCTCTCCTGAGGACCGTTCGTCGTGTTGATTTGTTACGTATTTATCTGTTACTGCTTCACTAAATTTTCATAGTTCTTTTGGAACTTCTGAATATCTCCGGCTCCCATAAATAAGAGAACACCGTTTGTGTGTTTAGCTAAAACAGATACTTCTTGCTCTGAAAGAACCTCAGAATGAGGAATCAAATCCTGAAGATGACCAATTGTTAGGCTTCCCTTATCTTCTCTAGCTGACCCAAAAATATCACAAAGATAAACAGAGTCTGCTTTTGATAAGGCTTCAGCAAATTCATCTAGGAATGTTTTCGTACGAGTAAAGGTGTGTGGTTGAAAAATGGCAACCACTTCTCGATCGGCATATTTTTTTCTAGCTGCCTCGATTGTAACGGCAATTTCTGTTGGGTGATGGGCGTAGTCATCAATTAAGATTTGAGTTCCAACGTGTTGTTCGCTAAAACGACGTTTCACTCCATCAAAAGTTTGAAGGTGTGCTGCGAGATCTTCAGCAGATACTCCTTCGTAATGACATATCGCAATCACAGCAAGGGCATTTAATACACTGTGATTACCGAATCCAGGTATCGTAAACGTTCCATAAAGGCTGTTGCGCACAAATACATCAAAAGTTGTTCCATGTTCACCACTGATGACGTTATGGGCTTGGAAATCATTATGATCCTTAAAGCCATAATAAACAACTGGTACATTTGCGTGAATACTTTGCAGATATTCATCGTCTCCACAAGCAATAATGGCTTTGTTTACTTGCTTTGCCATTTCTTGAAACGCATTAAATACATCCTGAACATCTTTAAAATAATCAGGGTGATCAAAATCAATGTTTGTCATCACACAATAATCAGGATTGTAATTCAAAAAATGACGGCGATATTCACACGCTTCAAACACAAAGTACTTTGAGTCTTCTTCTCCTTTTCCAGTTCCATCTCCAATTAGATACGAGACTGGATAAACAGAACCGAGTACATGTGAAAGTAATCCAGTAGTAGACGTTTTTCCATGAGAACCTGTAACGGCCACACTTGTAAATTGATTAATAAATCGACCAAGGAAAGAAGGGTATTTTTCTACTTCTATTCCTTTTTGTGCAGCTTCTTGGAGTTCAACATGATCGTCGTTATAAGCAGCTGATACAATAATTTGCTGGTTTTCTTTTATATTCGCTTTGTCAAAAGGTAAAAGTGGAATCCCTTTTTTCTCAAGAGGTTTTTGTGTAAAAAACGTTTTATCTACATCTGATCCTTGTACATTATAGTTCATATCATGCAGTATTTGAGCAAGTGCACTCATACCTGATCCTTTTATTCCAACAAAATGAAAATTGCTCATAGGTAAACCTCCCCGCCAGCTCTCATCTATATTACCCATTAGAAAATAAGAGATAGCGCTCATTCATTTTTTATATTTAGTTCATCTATTCATACTCGTTAGTTTCTATGCCTTACTATATGTGCCATGCTTGTAAAAAGACTCTGACAACCAAAGATCAAATGCCTAAAATAGGCAGTGCCTTTTCCTATGATATAGAATAAGTGATGTTTAGACAAGGGTGTTCTTAGTCAGTGTATCCAAGAACCTTATCAACAGACATCTCATCAATCAGAACCTGCCTCGGTTTGCTACCCATTGCCCCAGTAATCACACCACGGGCTTCCAGCATGTCAATTAATCTTGCTGCACGGTTATAGCCGATCCGAAACCGTCTCTGTAAATTAGACGCAGAGGCATTTCCTTGATTAATAACATGATAACAAGCCTCTTCAAAAAGGTCATCCTCTTGCTCTGACTGTTCAAATGTTTTTTGCAATTGTTCAGTATCAAGTAAAAACTCTGGCTTACGCTGTTTTTTCACATAGGCAATAACATCTTCAATTTCTTCATCTGTAACAAACGTTCCTTGAACACGAACAGGTTTAGGTGATCCATTTTCGTTAAATAACATATCTCCTCGTCCAAGAAGTCGCTCGGCACCATTCATGTCAAGAATTGTTCTGGAATCTGTTTGTGAAGAGACCGAGAATGCGATTCTAGTTGGGATGTTCGCTTTGATTAATCCGGTTATCACATCAACAGAAGGACGTTGAGTGGCGACTAACAAATGAATGCCACATGCTCGTGCTTTTTGGGCAATCCGGCAAATCGAGTCTTCCACCTCTTGTGGAGAAACCATCATTAAGTCAGCAAGCTCATCAATCACCACAAGGATATATGGCATCGCCGGTTTGTCAGGATCCTCTGAATATAGTTCGTTATAACGACTTACATCACGAACACCTTTTTGACTAAATTGTTCATATCGACGTTCCATCTCACCCACAACCCATTTTAACGCGATGGTTGCCTGTTTTGCATCAGTAATAACTGGTGCAACAAGGTGTGGCACATCATTGTACGGTGCAAGCTCTACCATTTTCGGGTCAACCAGTAGAAGCTTTACTTCATCTGGACTTGCTTTATACAGAAGGCTGATTAAGATTGAGTTTATGCACACACTTTTACCAGAACCCGTCGCTCCCGCAACAAGTCCATGAGGCATTTTTCTCAAGTCCGTTACAATCGGCTGTCCCGAAATATCTAAGCCTAAAGCAACAGTCATTGGTGAACTTGGTTGAATGAATACATCTCGTCTTAATATTTCTCTGAGCCACACTGCCTCAGGGTGTAAATTCGGCACTTCAATGCCAATCGTGTTTTTGCCAGGTATCGGTGCCTCAATTCTAATTTCTTTCGCTGATAATGCCATTTTGATATCATCGCTTAAATTAGTGACCTTATTAACCTTTACTCCCCGAGCAGGTTGGATCTCATATCTAGTCACGGATGGCCCCATGGTTGTGTGAACAACCTTTGCGTCTACATGGAAACTTTGTAAGGTTTCCTCAAGTAGAACAGCTTGTTGATCTAACCACTCTGTATCTGTAGCTCGTTTTGCTTCTGGAAAACGTAACAACTGAATACCCGGTTTTTTATAACCAGATTGTATCTTTTTACTTTGTACTGTAGATGTTGCCGCCTTTTTATCCTTTGGCATCATTAAAACATTAAATGGTACAGATGGTTTGTTTTTAGGTTTAGTTTTGATTGCTTCATTCTGTTGCGGTATATCCTGTTGAACATTAACCTCTTCAATGATTTCTTCTTCATAGAAGGGCGGGTCCTCTTCAACTATTGACACATCCTCATTTTGCTCAATCAATTGTTCTTCCGTGTTTTGTATTTCTTCTACTTGCTCTTCTTGCTCAGCTTCGGTCTCCACTGGTTCTTGTTCTGTGAAAACAGATTCAGGAGGATTACTTATTTCTTCGGTTTGTACCTCAGTCTCTACCGTCTCTAATAATTGATCTTCCGTCTCTTGAATCTCATCCACTTGCTCTACTTGCTCAGATTCAGCCTGCACTGATTCTTGTTCTATCAATACAGATTCAGGCGGATTACTTATTTCTTCGGTTTGTACCTCTGTTTCTACCGTCTCTGTTAATTGATCTTTCCTCTCTTGAACCTCTTCCACTTGCTCTTCTTGCTCGGCTTCAGCCTGTACTGATTCTTGTTCTATGAAAACAGGTTCATTCGGGTTACTTATTTCTTCGGTTTGTACCTCAGTCTCTACCGTCTCTGTTAATTGATCTTCCGTCTCTTGAATCTCATCCACTTGCTCTTCTTGCTCAGTTTCAGCCTGCTCTGCTTCATGTTCTATCAATACAAATTCAGCCGAGTTATTGTGTACCTCATTCTCCACTTGTTGAACTGGTTTAGCTTTATTGAGTTCATATGTTTCTGATAGAGCAGTAGCTTCTCCTTTAACATCATGAGTCTCTAATTGCTGTGTCTGCTCGACTTCCTCCACATGTAGGGCAGCCTCTACTGTATCTACAGTATTCTTTTCATTGGTTTCAATAAATTCAGGTACAGGAGGAACAGGACTTGCTTTTCGTAATTTTTGCAGCACATCGTTTTCTAACTTTCTGTTATGCTCCTTCTGTCTATCTCTCGTCCATTCATTCGAGTTCTTTGTCTCGTCTACTGAATTGGATCCACTCTCCTGTTTATGAAGTGTTAACTGGGTACGCTGACTAGGCAGTACTTTTCGGAATCCATGGATAGGAGATGGAATGGCTGTTGGTTTGAAATCTGGATTATTAAATTTAACACGTTCTTTTTTTGTTTCTTCAGTCGTTGTTGATTTAGACAAACGATTCGATTGATTTGGTTTTTCGGGTTGTTTATCCTCATTTGTTTTTTCAGAAGTCACTTCGTCTATCTTACGGTCTTGCATCATTTCTTTGGCTTGTTCTTCAATCTCGTCTGAATACCGGATCCCATTTGACTTTGCATATTGATACGTAATTCTTGGTGCGCTATCAGATGGCTCCTGATATGAAGGATATGTATGGACTGACTTTCGTTTATCTATTTGTTTTGGTTGTTGAACTTGTTTTGATGCCTCTACCTTTGTTTCACCTTGTTTTTCTTCAGATCCAAATAACGTTTGTTGGATCCACTTTTGAAAACGTTGTAGGGGTTCCATGATTTCATTCACCTGCTTTCTAACCACTTGTACATTGGGAACAGAAAAAAGCCGGCAGCAACAAGACCCGCTTCAGTAGTCTTAAAAAACTACGTAGAAGACTATTGCTAAACCAACCTTTTTCATAGGCTGTTTTTTTATCGTGTAAATGCACTGCCTACTTCAACTGAATCATCAAGGACAAGAATTCCCTTTTCTTCTGGTGCATCTGGAAGGTTTAGTTCTTTTGCAGAACAAATCATTCCATTTGACTCCACTCCACGTAAAGATGCCTCTTTAATTAACAATCCACTTGGCATCACAGCGCCAACTAAAGCTACTACTACTTTTTGGCCAGCCTCTACGTTAGGAGCACCGCACACAATTTGAAGTGTTTCACTACCAACATCCACCTGACATATATTTAACTTATCAGCATTTGGGTGCTTTTCTTTTGAGTTGACATAGCCTATAACAAATGAAGGCTTATCAGATTTATCAAAGTTAAATTTCATTTCTTCTTTAGCAAATGCTTTATTTATTAGTTCTTTTACCGAGTCTGTTAGTTCTACTACTCCTGACTCTGTTAGCTCTCCATATGATGAGGCTTCAAACACATTGTACCCAATCGTTTGTTTAGTCGTAACATCATAGATTCTAGCTACATTACCTTTACGCTCATAAGCCTGCTCTGTTACTTCATTATGTGAAAGAGAAATGAGCAATGTGTCGCCTATTCCTTTGAGATTATAAAATAGATTCATTGAGTTGCTCCTTTTATTCTGTTCTGCCTAATAGTATAACATAGGATATTTTTAATTAGATGGGCCTTTAGGTTTTTTTTGCGCCATAATAAATACTGGCTCAAGCTCTCCGTCTTTCATCAAAAAAGGCAGGGCAGTAACCGGTACTCTTCCTTGTCCAAAAAACGTCAACGCCGTTTGTGCCATAACATCATAGCCTGTATCATTTACAAGATCAACAAACATTAATGCATCTTGATGAGGAATCGCTATACCTAGTTCGCCATGCACCTTTTTACCCATACGCTCGATTAATGACTGGTCAAGTATACGACTAGCTTCATATCCATCCTTTGCGTTCATGAAATAAAAGGTATTCCCTGCAACTTCTTGCTGCTTAAACGGCTGTGGCAAAGAGCGCACATTAAATAAAGCCGTTTCTCTTAATGAGTCAGCTGTGAAGCCATTCTCCTCAAGTAACGCATAATCAATTAGTGTATACGACTGACCTAAATCTAAGGCGTAATATACACGGGTTTCTGCCGTGTGTTCATGAAAAACAAGCTTTTTTCCATCTGCTGACTCTTCAGGAAATGAAGCAGCCCGGATAACTGGAAAGATGCTACTTTCATTACCTACAAGCTCCACTTTTTGTCGCATAGACTCAAGCCCTACTCGTACATAGCGAACCGCTTCCTCAACTCCGGTATAATCTTCACGTTCCCACTTCGCAAGCAACGGTCGCAAAGATAAGGTGACACCCTTATTATTACTTGTATCTTCAATACGTAATGTTGCTTCTTTTTGATCGTATTTTATACGCCAATCAGGGCGCTCAAGCTGAGATTCTATTTTTTTTCTAAATTCCTGCATGTTCATATGAATCTTCCTTCCTGAGAAACGAATAGCCGTTCCGTTGTGTTCTTCTAAAGATTCTATCATGCTATTCGTGACATTCCAACGAAACAGCCATTTACAGACGAAAATCACCACAAAACAAAAAAGCTAAGCGCAAAAAATTCATTTGCACTTAGCTTTTGAGGGTACATTATACACTTTTCGCTTCTGCTTCTGATAAGAACTGTTCAATTTCTTCTTGTGTTTTGCGATCCTTACTAACAAAACGACTTACTTCCGCACCATTTGCATAGGCTAAAAAGCTTGGGATTCCAAAAATGCTTAGCTCTCCACAAAGATCAATAAACTGATCGCGATCCACGTAATAAAAATTAAATGTCGGGAAATCTGCTTCAATTCTAGGAAGAATTGGTTCAATCACACGGCAATCAGGGCACCAGTCAGCAGAAAACATAAATACCGCTGTCTCTTTTTCACTAATTTGTTTGAAGTGTTCTAAGTCTTTAACATGTTCCATTTTTTAATCTCCTCAGCTTTCTTTTGATAAAGTGTAGATTTTCATATCTCCATCTCTAATATAACCCATTTTCCTCATTGATTCCGAGAAAAGTAAACTGAGTAAGGCTGGAGCAATAAAATAAAAGAGTAAAACAGCCGTTACGCTAGATGTAGTAAAGCCCATATCTCGAAAAGTCATGATCGGTCCAACTAGGCCGCTTGTGCCCATTCCAGCACCAGCAGGGATATTGGTGATACCAAACATAATGACGCCAATTGGTGCTAATATGGCACCTGCAAGTAGAGGAGGAATAATAATGATCGGTTTTTTCACAACGTTCGGTAGCTGTAACATCGACGTTCCCATTCCAAGTGGAATAAGCCCAGAAAATCCATTATCCCGATAGCCACTAAGAGCAAATCCTACCATTTGTGCAGCACATCCAATAGTCGCCGCTCCAGCAATTGGTCCTTCAAGTTCTAAGACCATGGCAAGTGCTGCGCTTGAAGTTGGTCCAGTGATTACTAATCCCATTAGAATAGCTACTAATATACACATTAGGAATGGCTGTTGCTCACCTGCCCACATCATCGCTTTTCCTAGAGTGGTCATAGTTGTTTGAACGCCAGGTCCTGCAAACATTGCTGTAAGGTATCCACTTACGACAGTAACTAATGGAACTAAAATAATGTCCATCTTTGTTTCCCCACTAATAAGCTTGCCTAGTTCAACAGCAATAACTGAGGCCACAAAACTTCCTGAAACACCTCCAAATTCAGCACCCGCCGCACCGGCTACCACAGCAGATAGCACAACAAGCCTTGGTGCTTTTAATCCAAGTGCAACAGCCGCACCAATAGCTGGACCCATCATTCCCATCGCTAATTCTCCAACACGAATAAAACTCGGAAAACCAAATTGCTCTCCCGCAGTACTAATAATAAGTCCAATAATTAAGGTTGCAAAAAATCCAATTGCCATCTGGCCCATAGCATCTATTAGATATACGCGCCAATGAATATGTACTCCTTTTTTCTTTAAAAAAGCGTTCATCATTCTCCCCCTGTCTATAATCCTATTACATCATAACTCTTGAATATACATCTGACAAGACACTTGTTAATAAACTCACATCTTCTTTGAACTTGGTAACGGAAGATCGTATACTTAAGAGGATAAATCAGAAAAGAAAGGGTGTTTGGTATGGAATTATCAGTCTATCTTGCAGGAGAAATTCATAGTTCTTGGAGGAAAGAATTAAAAGCGCTTGCCTCGGAGTTGCCGGTTACATTTTATAATCCAATGGAAAATCATGAACGCTCGGATTCAATCGGAGAAGAAATACTCGGAGAACAACCTAATGCAATATTAAAAGATGAGGCTGCATCTAGCATTAACAACCTACGAACTCAAATTCTATTGCAAAAATCAGATGTAGTCATTGCTTTATTTGGCGAGTCGTACAAGCAGTGGAATACAGCGATGGATGCAGCAACTGCCATCACTCTCGGAAAACCACTGATCTTAATTCGTCCAGAAAAACTACACCATGCCCTAAAAGAGTTATCAAATAAAGCTCAAGTTGTCGTTGAAACACCTGAACAAGCAGTTGCAGCACTTTCTTATATTTTTGAAAGCTAATTGAATGAAGAATGAGCGCAACTTGTGGAGAATCAAGGTGGCTATTCAACTGCCTGCGGATTCTGTTCACCGCCAGGCCAAGCGAGGCCGCAGTTTCCACTTCCTAAATCAAAACAACGAACGATCCAGATCAGGAACGTTCGTTGTTTTTATTCAATCTTTTGTTATCAAATATTGCCCATAAAGTGCTTTAACAATATGGCTAAACATCTCTTTACGGGTCACCCAGTTTGCTGTAAACGACCCTACAGCTCCTTCTCTTTTACTGGTCCCCTCTTCGTTTGTACGAGCATTCATAATCGTTCCAAGCTCTTGTCCCCTTGAGAGCGCTATGCTGACATCAGACGGCACTGGAATCCTTAGTCCACTTGCTTCCCACACACGGCCTTTTGTATCGACAAGCGCTCCCCAATTACACAACAGCAAGGAACCAGAATCTGTCTCGCTCACTCCACCTTCTAGTCCAAAACCTAAATCTGCACCTGTTTCAGCTAAAGCTGCTTTTGCGCGATTTATGGCACCTTGTCTCGTTTCTTCATCAGAATAAGGCTGACAGCTAACTCCAGATGGCGCTTCAACTGAGACAAATTCAACCGGCTCACTAAGTAATGTATCTTGAACTGCATGAACTTTGGCTGGATTTTTTGTACCAATAGCTATAACTGCTTTAATTGACGAGGTTCCACTCATAAAGTGTGGCCGATTAATGTTTCAAAAGTTGATTTGTCTGAAGTCTTCACTAGTTTAACAAGTAATTCTTTTGCAGCAGCATAATCATCTATATGAATGATTGATCCAGACGTGTGGATGTAACGCGAACAAATACCCACAACCGCTGAAGGCACACCTTCATTTACTAAATGTACTCGACCTGCATCTGTTCCACCTGGTGAGATAAAATATTGATACGGAATATTGTTTGATTCAGCCGTATCTAAAACAAATTCGCGCATGCCTTTATGTGTAATCATTGTACGGTCAAAAATGCGTAGAAGTGCACCTTTACCTAAATGACCAAACGCATCTTTTCCACCTGTTGCATCGTTTGCAGGGCTTGCATCTAGTGCATAAAATAGATCTGGTTTAATCATTTGAGCAGATGTTTGTGCTCCACGAAGACCAACTTCTTCCTGAACCGTTGCACCTGAATATAAAATGTTAGGAATTTCTTGACCATGAAGTTCTTTTAACAATTCAATAGCTAAACCTACACCGTAACGATTATCCCATGCCTTGGCTAGAATTTTTTTAGGATTTGCAAGCGGGGTAAATTCACTTACAGGCACAATTTGTTGACCTGGAGTAATGCCTAGCTTAATCGCTTCCTCTTTGTCGTCTGCACCAATATCAATATACATTTGTTTCAGTGGCATTGGTTTATTACGCTGACTTTCCTCTAATAGGTGAGGAGGAGTGGAACCAATTACACCGATAACCGGTCCATTATCTGTCATAATTTGAACTCGTTGAGCTAATAAAACCTGACTCCACCAACCACCAAGTGTTTGGAATTTGATCAGACCTTTATCATTTATTGACGTTACCATAAAACCTACTTCATCCATGTGCCCTGCAACCATCACTGTTGGGCCGTTTTCGTCTCCACGTTGAACGCCAAAAATACTTCCAAGTCGATCTTGGACAATTTCCTCTGTATACTTTGAAAGCTCCTTACGCACAAAACCGCGCACCTCATGCTCAAATCCTGAAGCCCCTTGCAGTTCAGTTAAAGTCTTAAATAAAGCTAATGTTTCTTGATTCATTTACTGTTCCTCACTTTCTTCAATTCACTGTAATGACTATGTATAAGTTATCCATACTCTTAGTGTAGCGAATCTTATTTCAAAATGCTACTTTTCTTATATACCTGACTTTAACCTAGTGAGTGTGATAAGGTATCAATAGACAGGCTTTGCACTGTTTTTTAACTACTGGTATGATGAAAGATATTCAATTGTACTTACCTATAAGACATACATGGATTTATTTATGAGAGGAATGAATGAAGCATGAAAAAGCTATCCTTTGGTCTCGGTATTGGATTTTTACTCGGCTACTTTCTCCGTCCTACTATCTCAAAAGAACGGATTTCACCTGAGAAAGCACTAAAAAAAGCAAAAACAACAGCTGCCACACAACATACGATAAGCGGCTCATGGATACATATGAATCCAGAAAGCGTCGAGCGGTATGGTCTTCAATATGAAGTGTATCGTGGAGGAATTTCTACCTCTACACCAGATGGTACGATTCAATATGAATTTATTGTCGAAACCAAAAATGGAACATTGTTAGAACTGACACAATCTTAATAAAAAGAAATCCGAGAAAGTTCTCACTTTCTCGGATTTCTTTTTATTTTCTATATTTTGCTTCACATCGATAAATACGCATTTGTTTTTGTGAAAACTTCTCTTCATACTCGGTCATGACATTTCCTTCGATGTCACTCTCGTGAAGATTTAAGCTGACATTATTTAAAATCAGCCCGTAAAGCGAAAAACTATGCAGGGAATATTCGAATAGTCTTTGATTATCTGTTTTAAAATGAATCTCACCTTCTTTTACAAGTAGGCTTTCATACAGTGATAAAAACGATTTATAGGTCAAGCGTCTCTTTTCGTGACGTGACTTTGGCCAAGGATCTGTAAAATTAATATAAAATTGATCTACTTCTCCAGGTGCAAAGTAATCCGCTAAATCAGCAACGTCCTCACTTAAAAGCTTTACATTCTCAAGTCCTGCTTCTTCTACTCGTTCCATTGCTGTGTATAAAACACTTTGATACTTTTCTACTCCAACATACAAGACATCGGGGTGCAGAGTTCCCATACCAGTTAAAAATTTCCCTTTTCCAGTACCTACTTCAACATGTAGTTTATCGTATTCACCAAAATAGCTTTTCCACTTTCCAGCCATTTCTTTAGGGTTTTGAATGACAATATGGTCACGTTTCTTTAATTCATCTGTCGCCCATGGTTTATGACGCAATCTCATTTCAAATATCCTCCTAGTTAACTTTTATCGTATATTCTATTACTTATTGGCTAACATTAACAGCAAACATTCATGTAAAGGAGTCTTAAAAATGACCCTCTCTAATTCGCATAAATTACAATTATTATGTGACCTACTTCAGAATCAATCCGATGAACAGTATATGACCGATGGGGAGGCGCACCAAATTGATCGGCTGCTTCAAACACTCTCAAGAGATACGAACTTGAGTCCATCGCTATTACAAACACTGCAACACATTCAAGAAAACCACCAATTAGATAATCGTCCTTTTTCAAACGATGTTTCAGAATGGGTCATTTCACTCTCGTCTGATTATACGACAGAATAACTGATCATTTCTCAGGAAATAACAATCATAACAAAAGCTCATCCAGACAGTTGGATGAGCTTCTCTTCTTTAAAGAAGAGTAACCAAATAGTCTTGAAACTTATTGGCTTCTTCTGGCTGACCTCTTTCATAATGCCAGGTAATAAGAGTAATCGTTTGAGCCACAACATACCAATGCATGCGGTCCCGAAGTGATTGATTAAGCTCAACTCCATAGTTATGTAACCATTTCTCCCAATCCTGCTCTGCAATATATGAGTACAGCAACAATCCAATATCAAGGGCAGGATCGGCAACCATTGCTCCATCCCAATCAATTAAATACAAATTATTCGTTTCATCATCAACCATCCAATTATTATGGTTAATATCACAATGGCATACCACACTAGGAAAGTTAACGACCTTTTCAATTTCACTACTAAGGTACGTCATTCCTTTTTGGATGATATCTATGCCCATTCCCATTAGCTCCGTTTGGATACGTAAATTCTCCAACATCACCTCGGGCACAAGCGGTTCGTTCCCAATCCGTTTAAACATATCAAGTAGTTCACTTGATCCGTGAATGGTAGAGAGAAGATCTGCCACTTGGCTATCTTTCATTTGATTGGCCTTAAGTTCTTGACCCTCAACCCATCTTTGAGCCGTAATGACATCGCCATTCTCTAAACGCCTTGTCCACAACAACTTAGGTACGATACCTTCAGCTGAAAGGACCGCAAGAAAAGGTGATGAATTGCGTTTCAAAAAGAGCTGTTGTTCACCACGCCGGGCTACATATGCTTCACCTGTTGCACCTCCGGTTGGTTGAACTTCCAAGCCATCTCCTAAAAACATTTCCAACCCATTCACCTTCAATTTCCTCTACTTTTCATATATATCGGTCTCATTCTTATAATTATATCGCATTTATGCAAATGAACCAAGAACGTTTCTAGAAACTCAACTAAAAATAAGCAGAGCTTCTCTGTTGTCTAGCTCCACATATACTGCATTCATTGCATACAAACCATCGTCGAGAGTGGAGACACAATCAGTTCTTCTCCACGCAGTGAATACAATGGTACCAAAGAAGCAGCTTTACCGTCAACGCAAACTTGCCATATCCCTGAAACTTTACAATTTAGCAGTCTTTTTTCACTCGTTCCGTTATGAACAACGATAATTTTTTGTGAATAGGCGTTATTTTTGCACTTACTTGTTAATTGATACATCAAAAAATCTGAATCACAAATAAACCACTTTATCTTTTTGCTAATATCTGCAAATGTAGCCATTGAAAAAACCGGATAGGCCTGCCTCAATTTAATCAAACCGGTAACAAATCGGTTATAGTGATCGTACGTTGTTCGCCTGTTCCAGTTCAGTTGATTCACCCAATCAGGATCGGAATAGCTATTTTCTTGACCATATTTTGTTCTACACCACTCTTGACCTGCATGAATAAAAGGTATTCCTTGTGAAAGTAAAATCATACTAGTTGCTAATGCATGTCGGCTCTCTAGGACTTCGTTTTTTTCAGTAGGATGAAGTTGTACTAAACGATCCCACAGCGTTTGGTTATCATGAACCTCAACATAATGAATCGCTTGAGTTGGTAAAACAAATTGAGATGGACCTCCGCTGATGGCATCTCTTAGCGCCAACGGATTACTTTTCGTTTGACCAAAACCACCAGAATGAGTAGAGAAGATACTGCCTTTTAGCAAATCACGAAATTGATCATCAAAAAACGCAACAGTAGGTAGCTGCGTCGCTTGATCTAACGTGGCTAAACGATCCTGTGGGTAGGCTGTGTGTAATCTCCATCCTTCGCCTAGTAACAAAAAGTCGTTTTTAAAT
This sequence comes from Alkalicoccobacillus plakortidis, assembly GCF_023703085.1. Classification (NCBI taxonomy): domain Bacteria; kingdom Bacillati; phylum Bacillota; class Bacilli; order Caryophanales; family Bacillaceae; genus Shouchella; species Shouchella oshimensis. The sequence goes on from NZ_JAMQJY010000001.1 coordinate 1,387,143, forward strand.
TTCACTACTGTTTCGGAAATTTGTTTCATTGTTTCTAGATCAATAATGCCCATTAAATCAAACCTAAGGCCATCTAGATCAAACTCTGTCATTAGGTACGTGACTGAATCAATGATTAATTTTCGAGCCATACTTCTTTCCGTAGCCATATCATTTCCTACACCAGTGCCATTACTAATCTTGCCATTCGAGGCATACCTGAAATAATAACCTGGGACTAAAAGCTCCAGTGCAGACTTCTCCCAAATAAACACATGATTATAGATGACATCCAAAATCACGCGAATCCCTTTTTTATGAAAGGCATCAACTGTCTCACGCAATTCTTGTACTCGAGAGTACCCACTATAGGGGTTTTCTGAATAACTACCTTCTAGAGAGAAGAAATGATTTGTATCATATCCCCAATTATAGGTTGCTTGCTGATTGCTCTCATCAACTGTTGAAAATTCCTGAACAGGCATTAGCTGAACGTGAGTAATGCCCAAGCTTTGAAATATAATCAAGCCCTGAGCTTAATCCTTCGTCATTCGTTGTTCCCGTCTCCACTAATCCTAAAAACTTGCCTTTCTTCTTCACCCCACTAGAAGGCGCACTTGTAAAATCACGAATATGCATTTCATAAATGATTGTTTTTTCCTTGGCTAGGCTTCTTAAGGCCACTTTCTCATTTTTATTTTGGTCTAGTTTGCCTATCATAGCTTTGAGACCATTAATTGATAAAAATGTTGCATAAGGATCAACAATACACGCGCATTCCATGCCTGGATTATAAACCTCATAATGATACCAATAGCCTTTCCAGTCTCCATTTAGCTGAATTCTCCATACACCACAACTGTCTCGTATTAATGGAAATCTGCGGCCTACTTCATCATGCCAGTTTTTATAGATAATCACATGAACGTGAATAGCTGTTGGAGTCCATACAGCAAAACTACTTTTACTACTTGTATATTGAACACCTAGGTCAGATCCTTTATAGGTAAATGTCGAATCAAATTCTTTTGTACGTACTACATCTTTGATTTTTATCGGGCTCAGCTGACCTGGTATTCCCGCTAGGCAAAGGAAGCCAAATAGGTATGGCTCAAACAAAAAAAGGGTGACACGTTTATCTGTCTGTTCGATAATTCTTGTTGGTAATACCGTACCATCCACGATAATATGCACTTTTTTTAATTCTAAGCTAGTCAGCTGTCTTGTACTTGTTAGGGTAACGATTTGCATGCTTACCAAGGCTGCCTCTATAAAAAGAGAATTGACAGTTTGGTGCTTCGTTTGCTTCAATAAGAAAAGCTCCTTCCCTTATAAGTCGCAACTTTGATTGATTTTACATATTAATAAAGCTTAGAGGAATGGTAAGTACCATCTTGAAGAGTTGTGTTCAAAATGGTTTACTGTAGCAAGCCTATGTAAATAGAGAACCTATCATGCGCTTATTTTTTGTAAGGCGCTATTCATTTAGTAGTGGAGGGAACATCATGATACAATCTTTACCTAAAAATAGAGGGCGGCTTTTAGTGTCTTGCAAAGACCAAGCCTGGTATTGTCGCTTCAATTTCAAGCTTCTTACAAAAACAAGGAGCCAACATTGTGCAATCGGATCAATATACGACCGATCCAGAAGGCGGAATGTTTTTTATGAGAATTGAATTTGATTGGTCTGCACAAGAAGATCACTTTGCCGAAATCAAAGAACAATTTAAGGAGATCGCCTCAACATTTGATTTTGATTGGCGGATGGAAAAAGCGACTCGAAAGAAAAAAATGGTCATTTTTGTCTCTAAGGAAAACCATTGTTTATTGGAATTACTTTGGAAATGGAAGGCCAATGAACTGCATGTAGATATTCCACTAGTGATTAGTAACCACCCAGATCAAAAAGAAGAAGTGGAATCGTATGGGATTCCATTTGTCCATATTCCAGTTGAAAAAGGAAAGAAACAGGAAGCCGAGAAAAAAGCAATTCAATTGGTTAAAGAGCACAATGCTGACTTCATTGTTTTAGCTCGATATATGCAAATTCTCTCACCTACTTTCGTACAGACTTTCCCCAAAAAAATCATCAATATCCACCACTCCTTTCTTCCTGCATTTATTGGGGCGAACCCTTATGCAAAAGCATTTGAACGTGGTGTAAAACTAATTGGTGCAACAGCCCATTATGTCACAGATGATTTAGATGAAGGACCAATTATTGAACAGGATATTATGCGAGTGAATCACCGTTATTCGAGCGCTGAGCTAAAAGTAGCTGGTCGTAATGTAGAAAGAATTGCTCTTGCTCGTGCGGTTATTTGGCATCATGAAGACCGAGTCATCATCCACGGAAACAAAACCGTTGTTTTTTCATAATGAACAAAAAAACTGATTCCTAATTGGAATCAGTTTTTTATTATATGAGCTTTTGAAGTTCTTCGTTAATATATTGAACTTCGAGATTAGACATCTCAGGCAAAATATGAATTAATTGTGCTCCTTCATGCTGATGCAAAGGAAGAGCCTCTTCCCCATAACGCTTCAACCAAAGACTTAATGCATCCTGTAACCCTTTTTTGGCTTCTTTAACTGTATCACCAAAACTAACGCAACCATCGATACCTTCTAGTTCAATCATGTATTCTTTGTTTCCAAACCAGTTTGGAACTTGGCGCAGATACCAGGTAAAGTCCTCAGGACGTACTTGATAATAATGAAGATCGCTCCCCGTCCTCATTGCAACCTACTCTCCTCTCAACTTTGCGTGGACAGTCACTATCTCTCTCACGAACATTTCTTAATCAGTTCTCTATTATACGGCTACTTGCCTACGCTTTCAATGCTAACAATATAAAAAACATTAAATTTCAGGGACTTCTACTTGATGTAACTCTTTAGGCTCACAATAATTAAGTAATATTTCAGCTGCTCTCACCTGCTGATATTTAAGTGGAGCAGTTGAGTGGGCGAGCTTCGTTTTCCAAGATTGAAACGTTCGTTTATCAATACAGTCAAATTTCATTCCAACTGTACGATGATCAATAATCGAGTCAGGAGCAATAACAAGTGTACGTATCGGCATATCAATCTCATGTTGATCTAGGACTTGCCTAATGACCCGGTCCATCCGCTCCAAAGCAGGCAAAGGGCTTAATCGCTTCCGACGTTCCTTATTCACATATTCAACCCAATATCGATCTGAGCTTGCTTCAAACACACTTAACGGTTCTCCCTTAAGTAGTGATATACAAATGACTTCAGTAGGACAAATTAATAAGATATCGAGCTCTATCTCTGCTTTTTTTACATACATAATTGGTTTATAGAATAAAAAGCAATTATCTGGAAGGTCTAAACCCAAGAATTTCAACCATGGATCTTGTGTCCATTCTGATCCTTCCACTTTGTCTCCAAATTCATCTAATTTTAAGCCAAGCCCAACGTAGTTGCATCTCAAACATTTCATCTTTAAATTGTTGCTTTATTTTCAGGAATGCTTCATGCTCCCTTTGTTTCTCATCTGTTGAATCTGGTTGTACACTTGTCCATTTGCGCACCTGACTCATGGCTTTTGACCAAACACCAGATAATGGTGATGTTTCTGACAAATCTTCATACTCAAGGCGAATATTTTCAGCAAATTCTCGTTTCCATGCCTCGTGTAAATAATGCCAACGCTCTTTTTTTAATCTGGTAAATTGACTTGGATACCGTTGCAAGTCGGTTTGATAACGGGATCTATATTCCGAGATACGAATAATATGAGCCACAGCTCTGCCTCCTGTTGACTGCTTGCGACTCAACGCCCCCGCTAGCTTTCTTTTTTGTTTATTTTACCATATAAACTCTTTGTAGACGGTTTAAAACCAAAGAAAAACAACAATTGGAATAATAATTGAGACCATGACTGCACATAAAGTCATCGCGACCGTACTGATTGCCCCTTCTAATTCACTAAATTCTAAGGCTTTAGCTGTACCAATGGCATGAGAAGCACTGCCAATTCCAACGCCTCTTCCTACAACATGATCGATCCTAAATAATTTACAGAAAAACGGGTATAAGATCGTTCCTGTAATACCGGCAATTGTAACGAGTATTGCCGCCAGTGACGTTTGACCACCAGCAGACTCGGCCAAATCTAGGGCAACAGCTGTTGTAACAGATTTCGGCAAAAGCGAAGCAATAATCTCTTTATCAAACCCTAATAAACTCGTTAAAAGGAATGTACTCAAAACACCAACCAGCAAACCAGCTGCCGTTCCAATTAATAAAGGAAGTCGGTATTTTTTCAAAAGAGTAAGCTGTTTATAAAGTGGGAAAGCTAGGGCAACTACAGCAATACCGATAAGGGATTCAAGCCAGCCTGCCCCTTTTATATAATCATCATATGGAATATTAGCTGTATATAAAATAAGTAAAAGGAAAACTGTACTAGTAACCAACGGGAGAAAAAAAGCATATGGAAATCGTTGATATAGCCACTTGCAAGCCACGTAGCATAAAATTGTTAGGCTTGTCATCGTTAAAAGTGCAAACATTATGGGGAGTTCCTCTCTTGTTTTAACGCTAGGTATTGACTAATAAGTCCAGATAACACAATGATCATTAACGTACTAAACATGGTAATAAGAATAAGTAATAGTCCACTTTGTGTAAACAAGATTGGAAAAGTTACTATGCCAGCAATAATAGGTATAAATAGTAGTGAAAGATGTTTGAGAAGAAAGGCAGCCCCCTGATCAACCATTCTTACGGGTATAACTCCAGACATAAGGCAAATAAAGAGAAGAAGCATTCCTATCAAACTTCCCGGCAATGGGATTGACAGCCATGCTTGAAGTGTAACTCCAATAAAATAAAACACACTTAATAGGAGTAAGTGAAGGATCATTCGACATACTTGTTTCATTTGTTATCACGTCCTAATGTCATATATTGAACGGCTTTGTATTTTGGTTCCCTATCAGGAATCGTTTGAAATAAAACCACATTAGATACTTTAAACGTTTTTTCTTCTAAAGGCACGAATTTATGTTTAAAGTTCATTTGATTCATCCACTTTCTGGAAATTGTTAGGTGAGGTTGATATGGTCTTGAGTCCACTTGCACTCCACAGTCACGAGCAATCTCTTTTATATAATTTTGAAGCCTTGAAAGCTCGTCACATTCTTCTACACCTAGCCAATAAATTCGTGGCTGTTGCTCTCGTCCAAATATTCCTGGATGACTGATTGACAATGAAAATGATGGACAGTTTATGAGATATTTATTTATTTTCTCTATGAGTGTTTTTCTTTGAGTCTGTTCAATTGCTCCTAAAAATACAAGCGTAATATGGTAATCCTGAAAATGGACCCACTTCAAAAAGTCTTCTTCATTCCATACCATTTTTAACTTGTCATGGATGTCTTGTCTGAGTTGAATAGGCACAGGTATAGCGATAAAAAAATGATCCTGCAAGGATATGGCCCTCTTTCTATGAGTAGTTAATCCGTTCTCTAATCAAAATGATCATGGTTGGACATGATCTTATGATAAACTAATACTAGCTTTCGTTTCAAAAAAGGAGTGTACGCATGAACGTTTTTCAAAATATGGCAGAGCTAATTGGGAATACTCCGTTAGTTCGCTTACAACGAATCGCCTCAGATAAAGGTGCAGCCGTTTACCTAAAAATGGAGACTCAAAATCCAAGCGGTTCTGTAAAAGATCGAGCAGCTTTCCAAATGATCATACAAGCTGAACAGGATGGACACTTAAATCCCGGCTCTACTATCATTGAGCCCACTAGTGGGAATACGGGAATTGGTATTGCCATGAATGCGGCAGCAAGAGGCTACAAGGCGATACTTGTGATGCCTGATACCATGTCTCAAGAGCGTATTAACCTTTTAAAAGCATATGGCGCCAAAGTAGTATTAACTGATGGCGATAAAAAAATGCCAGGTGCAATCGAAAAAGCACATGAGCTGACAAAAAGTATACCGAATAGTTACATGCCCATGCAATTTGAAAATCCATCAAATCCAGATGCCCATCGGAAAACTACAGCACATGAAATCAAACGCTCATTAGACAGTATTAATAAAGAGCTAACTGCTTTTGTAGCTGCATCAGGAACTGGTGGCACAGTAACCGGGACTGGTGAGGAATTAAAAAACCTTTATCCAGGCGTTTCTATTCATGTTGTTGAACAAGCTGGGTCTCCTGTATTATCTGGTGGGAAACCAGGTCCTCATAAGTTAGTTGGGACAAGTCCTGGATTCATCCCCCCTATTCTAAATACGGATGTTTACGAAGAGATCTTTAAAATAGAGGATGAGGATGCGTATCGTGTGACAAGAGCATTAGCTCGAGAGGAAGGGATTTTAGTTGGACCTTCATCGGGTGCTGCTTGCTTTGCGGCCATGGAAGTTGCTAAACGTCTAACACCTAACGACACGGTTGTTGCGATTGCTTGTGACACGGGTGAGCGATATTTATCAACAGATCTATTTGTATTTGAATAATTGACAAAAGCTCAGCATAACCAACTCTGCTGAGCTTTATTTTTTATCACATAATAATACATAATTAAACGCTTGAAAAAAAAGACGAGCCATTGTAAAATATAAGCGTCTAGGGAATTAGATAAACTGTCAGATTATATAGACTTTATAATAATCTGCTTTTATTCGTAGAGAGACAACACATCCCTGACTCGCATCAATCATTAAAGAACCGTGCATGATGCAGGATGAATCTGCATACATTTAGCAATAGGATCTAGTCATGATTATGTATAAGGAGTGGTGTTTTGAAAACTTCAACTGATCGCATGCTGACTCGTATTAAGTCCATTTACCTCTACATTAAACAAAGGGGGACCGTCACGACGAATGAATTAGTTGAAGAGTTCGGAATTACTCAACGAACGATCCAACGTGATTTGAATGTACTTGAGTATAACAAACTCGTGACAAGCCCTACACGTGGAAAATGGAGTACAACAAACAAAAAAACAAGGGTTTCATAATGAACCTTTCAATTTTGAAAGAGACCGAGGCAAATAAATTTGTCTCGGTCTCTTTTGCTCTTATTCAAACAACATAAGTTCCTGTTCTGTTAGCTCTCGATATGATCCCAAAGGAAGAGATTCATCCAGTGTAAGCTTACCAATTGATGTTCTCTTTAACGATAAAACGGTTTTATCTCTCGCTTTAAACATGCGCTTTACCTGGTGAAATTTCCCCTCTGTAATCGTCAGTTCAATTAAAGAGGTTTGTGCAGATTTTATGATGTTGAGCTCTGCAGGCTTTGTTAGATATCCGTCCTCAAGGTGAACACCTATGCGGAAAGCCTCAACATCTTCATCCGTTACAACACCATCTATCGTCGCTTGATAGACCTTTGACACATGGCGCCGAGGTGACATCAATCGATGCGAAAACGCTCCATCTGTAGTCAGTAATAATAAGCCTTCCGTATCCTTATCCAACCTACCTATAGGGAAAATCTTAAAAGCTGACCACTTTTTATCAAGTAGGTCAATGACCGTTTTGTGCATCGAATCCTCTGTTGCCGATATCACACCCTGTGGTTTGTTTAACATGATATATACGTCTGCTTGGTAATGAACGACACTACCCGCCACCACAACCTGCTGATCACTAGCATTAACTTGTGCTTTGGCATCCTTAACTAACACATCATCTATATAAACCAGTCCAGCTTTTAATAGCTTTTTGACTTCTTTTCTCGAGCCATGACCCGTATCTGCTAGAAACTTGTCTATCCTCATTCTGTATTGCCCCTTTACTTACATATCTTCTGTCTTCTCAAACATATATTCTTTTCGATTTGCTTTTACACATAACACTAATCCAATCGATAACCCTGCAGTAATTAAAGAGGTTCCGCCATAACTTATCATTGGTAGTGAAAATCCAGTTACAGGTAATAAGCCAACATTCATGCCTATATTCTGGAAAATTTGAAATGCAAACAAACCTGCAACTCCCGCACAGATACTTACATCAAATTGATTGGTTGATTGAAAACCAATCATAACAATTTGGTACAGAAGAATAAAATAAAGACTAATGATCAGACATGCCGCAATAAAACCATGTGTATGAGCAATGATGGCAAAAATAAAATCCGTATGTGCCTCTGGTATGTAATATAAGTTGTTTTCTGCACCAGTCCCGCTTAAGCGTCCAGATCCAACAGCCCTCAGGGCCAAATTTACCTGGTATGCTTCAGTTATGTACTCAGTTGGATTTAACAAGCCATGAAATCGTCTTACCTGATAATCTTGTAAATGAACAAACACATACTTCTCAAGCAGATCCATCCTTGCAAAATAAAGATATACAAAACCAAGAATGGCCGATACCGGAACGATAATTATGGATAATGTCCATTTTAAACTTACTTTTGATACTAATAATACAGACAAAACAATTGCAGCGATTTGCATAATTGTACCCATATCAGGTTGCTCGATTAGCAATAATGCAACTGGAGAACATAGAACAGCAAGCTTAATGATGAGCCAAAAATCTCCCTTCCATTTACTTGACCATTCTTTATGCTTACTAACCACATAAGATAAGGTGATAATTAAGAAGATTTTTGTTAACTCAGCAGGCTGAAAGGAACCAATTACCGGAAGTCGGTACCAGCGAATGGCTCCGTTATCTTCTCCCCAAACAAATGAAGCTGGTACTACCAAAAGTCCCACAAGGATAATAATTCCAAAAACATAAAGAAACCAGTGAGCCTGTTTGATGTAATCAATGTCTATAAAAGACATCGCAATGACCAATATAAACAACCCAATATAAAAAACAAATTGTCTAATAAAAAAATTAGTCGAGTATTGTTCCAATCCCTGTGCCTCATATATATAAAAACAGCTTATAACCATAAATAAAAAGAGAAGAAACAATATGTTGTAATCTATTTTTGTTTTCGACATGTTCACCCACCTAATTCCCAATTCCTTTTATTATATCGACTCCTTTCTTTTTTGCACAGCTTTATTCCCTTATTTTGTTTAAAAAGAAATCAGTCACCATTATTCGGTAACTGATTCCTTCGCTTCAAACATATAATGCTTCGTTCTTAAGTTCACATTTAAAACAATGCCCATAGCCAGCATATTCGTTAATAACGCACTTCCTCCATAACTGATAAAAGGTAGTGCAAGTCCTGTAATTGGCATTAATCCAATTGTCATCGCAATGTTTTGGAAAACTTGAAACACAAGGAGTCCAATGACTCCAGCAACTAAATAAGAGCCATACAGGTTGTTACAAGTCAACGCAATCATGATCATACGATAGAACAAAAGAAAATATGTGACTAATAGAATCATTGCTCCAAAAAATCCAAACTCTTCACCGATTGCTGCAAAAATGAAATCTGTATGGATCTCTGGAAGTGTATCACTTTGTGTTTGTACACCCTGCATAAATCCACTGCCATAAAACTGACCAGACCCAATGCCTTGAATCGCTAAATTAAGTTGATAACCAATCCCTGAAGTATCGCCATCTGGATCTAACCAACCATAAATCCGGTCAAGCTGGTGAGATTTAATAAAGATACTAAAGATATCGAAGTAATTGTTGTGTAACCATACTAGCGCAACGATTCCAAAAACCATCATAAAAAACATAAAAAATAGAATTCGCCATCTAATGCCTGACATTAAAAGCATGACTGCAATAATACTCGCAATAACGAGCGCCGTACCAAGATCGGGTTGCTTTAAAATAAGGAAAAAGGGTGGAACACCTAATGCTAGAACTTTAAGCAGGAGCATTAAATCCCCTTGTATCGATGTGTCTTTTCGATTACTGGTAACCTTATATAATAAATGAGCTAACGCTAATATTAGAAAAATCTTCATAAACTCTGATGGCTGTATCTCTGTTATACCAAGGTTTATCCAGCGTTGTGCTCCATTTCGATAAACACCAAAAAATTCAACGACCAGAAGTAAGAGCATTCCAAAGCCATAAACCGGGATTGTTAGATTTTTAAAGAAATCATAATCTATAAACATAACTCCAGCTATAATGATTGCACCTACTGCAAACCATATGACTTGACGTATCACAAAGTAACTTGGATCTACTGCATATTGACCTGACGCACTGTATATTGCTAACAGGCTGATACACATCAATATAAACATAAGAAACAATAAGGTATAGTCAAGCTGCTGAAGGCTTGATTTTCTTTCTTGCATGCTGTTCCTCCAAAACTAAGGCTTAGCCTTTAATTAGGCTGTTTTTATTTGGTCTTCTTGATCCAATTTCAAGCGACTTTGCCGTATGTTGCTCCGAGAAATACTTGCCAAAATCGCAATTGATATCATGGTAACTAGAAGAGAGGATCCCCCATTACTAACTAATGGAAGCGTAATACCTGTGATTGGCAACAGACCACTCACAGCACCGATATTAAAAACAACTTGAATCGCTAGTTGAAAAACAATTCCAAACGCTAATAAACTTCCAAAAGGCGTTTTGCAGCGAATGCCTATGACAACACCTCTAAAGAGAATCACCCCGTAACAACCGATAACAAATAACACGCCAAGAATGCCAAGTTCCTCTGAAATGATGGCAAGAATAAAATCAGTGTGTGCCTCAGGTAAGTATAGAAGCTTCTGAACACTTCCTCCTAATCCAGTTCCTGTTAATCCGCCATGTGCAAAAGCGATATAACCTTGAATTAGCTGAAGCCCATCATTCAATGGATCAGAAAATGGATCAGAAAATGAGGTTAAACGTCTAAAACGATAGGGTGCTGCTACAGCTAGTGTGATAAACAATGAGCTGCCCACTAGGCCTAAACCAAGTAGATGAGGCCACCTTGCGCCTGATAAAAAGATAATGAAGAAGGTAACCATTAATATTGCAGTAGCTGTCCCAAAATCTGGTTGCAGCATAATTAAAATAAAAACAAGACCAACAACAATTAATGGAGGTAGAACGCCCCTAATAAACTTGTGAATATACACTTGCTTTTGAGAATAAACTTGAGCAAGGTAAATAACCATACCAAGCTTAACAAATTCAGATGGTTGTAATCTAATTGGACCAAGTTGTAACCAACGCTGCGCTCCCCCACCTGTGCTACCAAAACCAATAAGAACTAATCCCAACGATATAAATGACAACACAAGGATAAATGGAGATAACTTTTTGAATATCTGATAATTAAAATGCATAAAAAAGAGAAAAAATCCTGTGGCTAAAAGAAACCAAACGGCCTGTCTTTTTAAGAAGAAGTATGGATCTCCAGTCCCACCCTCTCCCATATATATACCTTCTACATAGCTTGAACTAAAAACCATTAGCACACCAAAAGAAGCCAGTGCAAAAACTGTCAGGATTAGCAGCCAATCATTATCTTTTACAAACGAATATTTCATTGCCTCCCCCACTTCACCCGAACATAGTCAGTTCTTATATTATAGCAGAGCCTCGACATTTCAAAAAGAGGATGAAGCTGTCATAACTTGTTGAAAATCGTGCGCCAATGACGCAAATTCTCTAATTTCTTAATCAGGTCGTTTAAACCTAGCTCCTAAAACAATCTCAGCCAACCGAGTGCGATACGTAAGGTACGCATAAACAATGGCTCCTGATACAGCCCCAACTCCTGTTAAAACAAAGCTGTTGAATCGGTTTTCTAGTGGGAACGTCATACTTAGCCCCTTATCAATAATCCAAACTGCCCCAAGCCATTATCATTGAAAACACAAGCAAATATGCCCCTCTTCTGACTATTTGTTTGTACGAAAAAGACGTATACGTACCGATTCCCCAAAGCGTGATCGCAATCGCAACAATAAAGCCGATATATGTAGCCAAAATTGCACCATTTGGACCCATTTGAACCAATAGGAAATGATTTAATGCAAGCTTTAACGCTAATCCAACAACTAATGCCGTAATGGCAAGCATCTGTCTATTGATACCTTGCAAGATTGCAGCTGTTACTGAAAACAACGAGAATAACAATGTAATTGGCCCATAATAACGTAACGTCTCTCCTCCAATGGCTAGATCGTCAACACTAAAAAGCGCAACAAAAATTGGATCAGACAAAACCGCTAAACCGATAGCTGCAGGTAACGTAATAAACAGAATCAATTGAAAGGTTTGCGTAATAAGACGCTTGGAGCTGTGAATAATCCCCTTCCGTATACGCTTTTGTAATCGTTGGTACCAACGTAACAGATAATGCCGTGGCCAAAGCCATTGGAATTAACACAATTTTGTGAGCCGATTGAGTTAAGACTCCAACAAAATTTTCCGATACTTCCCCCATGCCAATACTAGCGAGGGCCCCGTTAATCGTCATCGTATCAACTAACTGAAATAATGGGATGGCTAACCCCACAATTGATAGTGGAATAGCGTACCAAATTAACTCCTTATACATCGCCTTAAGAGGCAATGGTTTTGAAGACTTATTACTTGTTGCCATACCAAGCATGTTTTGACGATTTTTAAAAAGATAATAGAGCAAAACAGCTAATCCCGCTAAACCTCCAACAAATGCACCAAACGTAGCAAATCCAACGGCAAGTCCAATATTGCCATCATACACATTCATAATTAAAAAGGCTGCAGCCAAAATAAATGAGATCCGAACAATCTGCTCAATAACCTGTGACACAGCTGTAGGCATCATTTGCTGACAACCTTGGAAGTACCCTCGAATCATACCCATAATCGGCACAATCAGTAAGGCAACACTGACCATACGAATCGTAAAAATAATATCCTCATACGAGTTCACACCAGCTTTTTCATCCGGTAGAACTAACGGTGTGATAAAAGGAGCCATAAAAAAAAGCAGCAAAAAAGCGATAAATCCGGTTATACTCATAACAATTAGACCAGATTTAAATAACCTATATCCTGTTTCATAATCACCCATTGACTGATACTTTGAAACAAATTTAGAAACGGCTAAAGGAAAACCTAAAGTAGCCAAACTTAACAAAATTGTATACGGTGTGTATCCATACGAATAAAGACCTAAACCTGTTTGTCCCACTAATGCAGAAAAAGGAACAACATAGATAAAGCCTAATATTTTTGAAGCAAGAGTTGCCGCGGTTAAAATCTTTGTCCCGCGCATCAAATTCGTTTCTGCCATGTTTTCCTCCTGTGCAAACAACTGAAAAATGTCTAACTTGAATTGTAGCATAGTTTTAGAGTCGATATTCGTGACGATTCATGTAAAAAAAAGAGACGATAATCGCCTCTTTTTTAGTGTTAACAGGATGATCTATGCTTAACCTGCAAATTCATCTGGTTTTATACCCTTAGACTTTGTTTTCACTGCAAATAGTGCTCCCCCATGTTTATCCTTTTCATCTCCGCTTGAAGCAGAGGTAATATATAAGGTTTGATAATCCTCGCCTCCAAAGGCACATGAAGTTACACATTTTGCATCTACTTGAACAGCTGCGATTTTTTCTTTTGTAAATGGATTAAGTTGAATAACCTGCCAGCCATTATACATCGCAACCCATAACATACCTTCTTGATCAATTGTCATTCCATCCGGAAACCCATCTGTTTCTTCAAATGTATAGACAACGTCTCTGTTTGTAATCTCCCCACTATCTAGGTTGTAGTGATAAGAAACAACCTGTTGGGTCAATGTATCAATGTAATACATGAGCTCATGAGATAGATCCCATGCTAGACCATTAGATATCTGTACATCGCCAATAACTTTTTGACACGAATAATCGGTATTCAGTCGATAGAGAGCTGCGTCCTTTTCTTGACCTTCTGTCACCATAGTTCCTGCCCAAAACCTTCCTGCTGGATCACATTTCCCATCATTAAAGCGATGATGAGAGACTTCTTTTTCAGGGGAAGCGACTTTTTCTAAACGATCCGCATCAAACAGATACATTCCATCTCTCATCGCGAGTACAAAACCACCTTTTTTTCGTTTGACAACCGCGGTAACTTGTTGACCAAATGAAAGCTGCTTATTTTCATTTTCTTTTGGCGAATATGTATTCAACTTGCACCCATCAATATCAACCCAATGCAGCACTTGTTTTTTCTCATCCCAAAATGGGCCCTCACCTAACTGTGCTTTTGTATTCCAAACAATTTCTGCTTTCATCTTATGCCCTCCTCACTCATCTTTATTTGTTTTAATGTAATACGTTCTGGCTCTTGGCCCATCAAATTCACAAAAATAAATTCCTTGCCACTGTCCAAGAATCAGGTTCCCTTCAGATACAATGACCGTCTGAGATGGACCAACCGTACTCGCTTTTAAATGGGCAGCAGTATTACCTTCCATATGACGATCATTCGAATGCTCCCACGGGTAAACCTCATCAAGTCGCATGAGCATATCATGTTTGACATCCGGATCAGCATTCTCGTTGATGGTGATGCCAACTGTTGTATGCGGACAGTAAATGATAACCTGTCCATGTTGTACTTCTGAATCCTTGACTGCTTTTTCCACTTCATGTGTGATATCAATCATGCTATCTCTTTGTGTTGTATGTAATCTTTTCTTCTCAAGCATGGTGATCTCCTCCTTCGTATCATTCATTTATCTTTTTATTCCCTAGTTGTTGATTGTAAAAACAGGAATTTGAGAAAAAATACTTGGCTCAATGTCTTCACTACCGGAATGAGCACACATCTCGATTGAGGGTGCGGCGCTCATGAACGTGGAATACTGCTTTAAAAATATACACAGCAAAAGCCCCTTTGGATAAATCCCAAAGGGGCTTTTGCTGCAGACTTATACTTTTTCTGTACTTTCTATATTGGATTGTTTCTTTTGAAAGATATTCACACCCGATTCTTCTAGTAACGTAATGGCTTGTTTTACTGGTAGCTTGTCGAAGCCGAATTCTTGATGGATACATTGTTCGATTTCTTCCGCTGTTTTTAATTCTCGTTTTTCCGTTGTACCATCAGGGTAATAAATTCGTAGCTGATCGTTACGTATACGCATATTACAGTCTGGCTTCCATAGCTGACAGCGCAATTCTGACATGTAGGTTGCCGTTGGTTTGTGTGAGCGGACAAGCATATTTTTAATAAAAGCTTTACTAGTCCGTTTATATGGTGTAAATGTCCAACAGTCTTCTGTAAGATTACCTTTGATATATCTTGCAAATTCAAAGGTTGTATCTGTTAATCGTTTAATAACAATCGTTTCATCATGAAAGCTGTATTCATAGCGGTCTTTTTTCTCAATCCGTACGGGTGTGAAAATTGGAGCTGCGACCCCACAATCAATAAATATATGTTCACCATTTAAGCGCACCATTAAAGCTAAATGTTCATCTCCAAGGTGAATGTTATAACTTGTAAAACCTAATTCCTTCAAAAGACTTCTTAATGTTGTATTTAATACATAACAGGTTCCACCAAATTGATGTTTCTGAAATTGCGAGACAAACTCATCCAAGCTTGGAACAGCGCGGTCTTTAAAGGTTTGATTATGACTATTTATAAGCTTCCCTATATTTTCAAATGGAAACTGAAACACATGTGCCCGGACTATTTTTTTCAAAAAGGAGTAAGAAGGCAATTCCTCTTTTAGCCCAAGTATATCTAAATATTGCTTTACCTCAAGCTTTTGCATAAAGACCCCTCCTAGCTTAATAAAAAATCTGAAAAATCAAAATAAACAACCGGATGTATGTAATATACCCATGAAAATTGTCAGCAACACCTTTTTTGTAAGGTTATATGACTGAGAAAATGCTTAATTGAAAGAAAAGATGTCTTAAGACCATTGTTTTAGTAATCTGATATGTTTAGAGATTCTAGCAAGGCATAGCTTATCCACAATCCAAAATGACCAAAAAACAAGCGAAACAGACATTTACAATGTCTGTTTCGCTTGTTTTTTGACTTATGAAAAAGCACTACGTAAGAATTTCTTTGGACGCTTCTTGTTTTCGTTGATTTTTTAAGTGAATTTCATGTAACCTCTCAAACCCTTTATACGCAATCCACATATTCACATGAATGATAAAACTAACGCCAAAAAGCGGAATCAATCCTGGTAGAAAAATGAGGAAATAATAGGTTGAGAGCATGCTTACAAATAAAAAGACCATATTAGCTGGGTGTAAAAAACCAATGAAAAGTGCTTTTTTTAATGTGGCTAACACTCCAGCCTGATAATGAACCATCACCGGGAATACGTACAACAAAAGCATCCCAATCGAAATACCAATTGCAATCATCACAACATGTAAAGCAGTGTGAAGAGGTCCTTCTATCGTCCTAAAAAACAGTAAATCTACATACCAGATAAGAGAGATAATTATGAGGATGGCTCCGACTCCATTTGAACGCAAAAATGATGAACGGTATACATTCCAAAACGTTTTTAATAATGGGATGTCTTCTTCTCCAAGCTGCTGTTTTACGTGCAATTGCAAAGATAGCAGTTGTACTAGGCATAAACCCGAGTACAATTCCACCGAGCAAAGTTCCTCCTACCCATAAAAGGTTTAGCAAGAAAAAATACGTTATCCACTTACAGAGATTATAAATTCCCGTAAATAGTCGATTCATCTCCATCGTTATCTCTCCTATCTGCAATATCTATACGCTTGTTTGATTTTGCTTCAAAATTTCTTCTATATGGATCGATTTCTTTTCCTTCACCGAACGCCAGATGGCTTCTCCAGTTGCCACAGCATAGCTGCCATCCCTACTGCCTGATAAAATTTCATATGGACGTGTTGGATCTGGCCCCATAAACAAATCCTCTTGAATGACCGGATCTCCACCTCCGTGTCCACCATCACGCTGAACAACATGAATCGTCTCTTTAGAACCGAACAACGGGAAAAAATCAATGGTTTGTTCATCAAACGGAAATGGCACACGAGACGGCGCATGGATTTCCTTGGTTTCAATTCTTCCTTCCGTTCCGTTGATTGCTAGTCTATATCCTTCATAAGGTAAGGAAAAATTAATGGAGTAGCTTAGCAATGCTCCTTGGTCGTACCTCACAGTTGCTGTGTACGTATCTTCTATTTCTATTTCTGAATCAAAGATACATTGATCTGGTCTGTAGTTTGTGTATTGATTCTTCCTACTCTTATCTGATTGGATATGATCATCCTTCACTGTTATGCTATTGCTTCTTGAATTCCAAGCGAGAATAATAAGGACACTGAAGCTGCAAATTACAGGTTGCACACACACGCCCATCTTCTTTTTTCGGATTATGAACACTATCTTCTCCATAATAATTCAAAGCACCAAATGCAAATGCTTCTTTTGGTGTTTGATCGAGCCACCAATTAATTAAATCAAAATGATGCGAGCTTTTATGGATCGAAAGGCCTCCCGAGAAGGCACGATTGCGGTTCCACCTTTGGAAATAGCTTGAGCCATGATATGTGTCAATGTACCAGTTTAGGTCGACAGAAGTAACTCTGCCAACCTTGCCTTCCAAAATCATCTCTTTAATTTTTGTATGGAATGGGCTATAGCGATAATTAAAGGTAACTGTAACCTTACCCTTACTCTTCTCTTCTGCGTCCATAATTCTTCTGCAATCAGCAGCAGTTGTAGCCATTGGTTTCTCTGTAATTACATCTAAATCTTGTTCAAGCGCAAGAAGAATATACTTCACATGGCTATCATCTCTACCTGTGACAATGATCACATCCGGCTTTGTTTCATTCACCATTAACTGAAATTCAGTTTCATTATATTCACGAACATGGTCTATCTCAGGCAGTTGTTCTTTTATTAATTGAAACCGTTTTACATCATTATCTAATAACCCTACTAACTCAGAAGTAGCTGAAAAGCTATTAAGCATAGGTTTGATAAACATACCCACTGCTCTATTACTTACTCCACATACTGCAAATCGTTTCATGTCATCGTCTCCTTACCCTTTAAGACTTCAATCCACTTGTGCTAATTCCATCTACAATGTAACGTTGGAAAATAAAGAATATCACAAATACCGGCAATATACTTACTGTTGTCATTGCAAACATAGCACCCCAGTTGGTAACTGCACTTGGATCAGAGAATAATTTTAAAGCTAATGACACTGGATATTTTTCCGGTGTGACCAGATAGATTAATGGTCCCATAAAGTCATCCCATCTCCAATAAAAAGAGAAAATTGCGGCTGTCATCATTGCGGGAACAACTAATGGCACAATAATACGGAAGAAGATAGAGAAAGTGTTACAGCCATCAATTTTCGCAGCTTGATCGAGCTCTGTTGGGATCGTTCTAATAAATTGCATGATCAAAAAGATAAAAAACGGAACTCCGAAGAAGGTCGGTAAAATCAACGGTAGGTAAGTATCAATCCAGCCAAATCCTGAGAACATAACATATTGAGGGATCATAACCATCTCATATGGCAGCATTAATGTTAGCATCATTAATACAAACCACATTTTTTTACCTGTAAATTTAATTCGCGCAAAACCATATGCGATGAATGTTGAAGAGATCACACTACCAATTGTGGCGATAATCGTTATGACAAATGAATTTTTAAAGAAGGTTGTAAAGGTAATTCCACCAAAACCTTTCCATCCCTCTGTAAAGTTATCAAATGCCCACACTCTTGGAATAAGTGTATGTGCATCAACAAAAACATCCGAGCTTTGTTTAAAAGAACTCATCACCATCCATGCTAGTGGGTAGAGCATAATTAACGTGAATATAATCATTAATACATGTTGAACGATTTTTCTAACTAGTTTTTTTCGTTTTGTATCCATTACTCATTCTCCTTCCTTTATTAATCGTTATAGTGAACCCACTTATCAGAGCTTTTGAAGATAACGGCTGTGAAGATTGCAATGATAATTAACATTACCCATGCCATCGCAGAGGCATAACCCATATCAAAGAATTCAAAGGCACGACGGTACATGTACAGAACATAGAGTAGTGTACTGTTCATTGGACCACCATTTGTGACAATGAAACTTGGTGTAAAGGCCATAAAACCTTGGATCGTTTGCATGATCGTGTTAAAAAGGATCACTGGCGTTAATAAAGGAATCGTAATTTTGAAGAATTGTTGCCATGGCTTCGCTCCATCCACCGCTGATGCTTCATAAAACGTCTTCGGGATATTACGTAATCCCGCTAGGAAAATCAGCATCGATGAACCAAACTGCCAACCATATAAAGCAACAAGCGTCCAGATAGCTGTTCCTGGATCCCCGAGCCACGAATGAGTAGGAAGACCAATGGATGCTAAAACAGAGTTAAACGCTCCATCATTACCAAACAACTGTCTCCACATGATCGAGATCCCAATGCTTCCACCAACAACAGATGGTAGGTAAAGCATTGTGCGATACAAACCTACAGCCTCCACAATCTTATTGAGTGCTACTGCTACTAAAAGTGCGAATACAAGTCGAATCGGTACAGCAGTACCCGCATATAAGAAGGTCACTTTTAGTGATTGTCTCCATGTATCGTCAGTTGTGAACATTCGTTCATAGTTACCAAGTCCAATCCACTCATACTCTCCGCCCATTCCATAGTTCGTAAATGATAGATAAAGAGAGTAGACAATTGGATATAAAGTGAAGGCAACTAGTCCAATAATAAAAGGTGAAATAAAGGCATAACCTGCCGATTCTTCATATCCAGTCCGCAATCTTTTTGGACGCTTAAATGGCTTTTTGAATGGTGGTTTTACCGGAACAACCGTTTCCTTGCCCGTTTGGTTTTGAGCCATAATCTCCACTCCTTACTTTCTAATTTTCTTTATCAAAAGAAAGTGACCCCTTTCATCAACTTGCATGATAGGATCACTTCTTTATCTTAATTTCCTAGAATCATTTCAGCTGCTTTTCTAAATTCTGCAGCTCCTTCTTCAGGTGTAATCTGTCCATACATCACACGCTCATCAATGTTATTAACTTCTTGCAAGATTTCTGATGATTGAGCTGGAAAGTTCGTATCAATTGGTGAACTATTTTCTGTTACATAATCGATATAATCATAAATTTTTGTTTCAATTTCATCTAAATCAGCACGCATTTCTTCACGAATTTCATTGTTAATTGGTACTCCGCGATCCGAACCGATTGTTTCAAATACTTCTTTTGTATTTGTAAAGAAGTTAATAAACTTCACAGCCTCTTCTTTGTTAGTAGAGTTTTCACTAACTGACCAAAGCATAGCTTGTTTTAAGTACATTCCTTGAGTAATGTTGTCACCAGGTAAAACGTTCAAGTCAAACGTGTAATCGGCCGCCATTGACATCGTTTTCATTTGATTGGACCATCTTAAATCAAATGGTGCATTCTTATGGACGATTAACTCATCTTCAATCCCTTGAATCTGCTGAACCACATCGTATCCAGGTGCTACACCAGAATCGACCATATCTTTGGCACGAGTAAGGTAATCTGTAAGAAGCTTGGTCATCGTCATAACCTAAGGCTGTTCCATCTTCATTAAACAAAGAGTAACCTTGATCTCTTAAATAATACTCAAAGATGTTTCCTGCCTCATAAGAACGCGTACCATACGTATCTAATTCAGCATGGACCTTTTTAGCTGTCTCTTCAAACTCATCCCAAGTCCAATCTTCTGTTGGTAAATCCGCTCCAGCTTCTTCTAACATATCTTTATTATAAATAGCAGTTAGTGCGTTTGTACCCGAAGGAACTCCCAAAAACTGATCATCCTTCATACCTGACTGAACAATGGAATCATCCACTTTACTTAAATCCAAGTCGCCACTGTCAACAAATTCACTTAAATCTGCAAGTAACCCTTGGCTCGCATATAAATTCAGATATTCACCAAAGTTTTGTTGCATGATATCTGGAAGGTTGTTCCAGCTGCTTGAGCAGCCATTCTTTCAAAATAACCATCCCATCCCGTGAACTCAGGTTCAATTTTCACATTAGGATTTTCTTTTTCATACATCTCAATAATTTTAAAAGTCATATCATGGCGTTCTTGTGAGCCCCACCAAGACATTCTTAATTTAACCTGCTCATCACTTCCATTTTCACCATCAGATGAGCCTCCACCGGTGTCAGTAGCCCCACCCGAACATGCGGCCAAAGCAAGTGAAGCAGTAAGTACAGAAGCAGATAGGAATAACCATTTCTTTTTCATTAAGCAACCCCCTTAATTTTTTGAAAGCGCTTTCTAAATCTGTTATTATCGTACACCATCTATTTTTTGGATGTAATCAAATAATCAGAGATTTTATGTTCAAAAAACAGAGGTATCAAAATGATGAGAGATCATTCATATAAAAAAAGCCGAACCACTATGTGAATTGACACACATAATGGTTCGACTTTTTCAATTTCTATAAAATTAGGAGAGTTGGACTTCCACATGTAGTTTTCAGGTTCTGTCATTCATTACCAAGAAGCATTTCTGCTACTTCCCTAAATTGAACTGCTCCTTCTTCTGGAGTAACTTGACCATACATCACACGTTCATCCAGTTGCTCTAATTCCATTAAAATTTCGTTCGCTTCTGTTGGGAAATTCGTATCAATTGGAGAACTATTTTCTGATACATACTCAATATAATCAAAGATTTTTGCTTCAACTTCGCTTAAGTCTGAACGCATATTTTCACGAATCTCGTTGTTAATGGGTACACCTCGTTCAGATCCACTTTCATCATATACTTCCTGAGCATTCACAAAATAATCGATAAATTTTACTGCCTCTTCTTTTTGAGTTGAATTTTCACTAACAGACCACAGCATTGAAGGCTTTAGATACATGCCCTGTTCAATTTGCCCACCCGGAAGTACATTTAAATCAAAAGAGTAATCAGCAACACTTGAAAGTGCTAACACCTGATTAGAATGAACAAAGGCAAATGGCGAATTCTTATGAACAAGCAAGTCATCTTCAAGTCCTTGTATTTGTTGTGTAACATCAAGTCCTGGTATCACATCTGCGTCTACCAATTCTTTAGTAAATGTTAGATAGTCAATTAATAATTGATCGTCGCTGTAACCAAGACCTGTGCCATCTTCATTAAAAAGAGTGTAACCTTTTTCCCTTAATGAATATTCAAATGTATTCGTGATACCTAAAGAACCTGAACCGTAGATTCCAAGCTCCGAATGAACCTGTTCTGCCAGTCGTTTAAAATCCTGCCATGTCCAGTCATTAGAAGGAAGATCTATACCCGCCCCTTCCAATAGTTCTTTATTATAGGCCACGGTCAAAGCATTTGTTCCAGTTGGTATGCCAAGTAACTCTCCGTCCTTTTCACCCGTTTGCAGAATCTCATCTTCTACTTGGCTTACATCTAATGTGCCGTCTTCTATAAAGCTACTTAAATCTGTAAGTAGACCCTGACTAGCATACAAATTTAAGTATTCACCAAAGTTTTGCTGCATAATATCAGGCAAATTGTTTCCTGCTGCTTGAGCTGCCATACGTTCAAAATATCCATCCC
Source organism: Alkalicoccobacillus plakortidis (assembly GCF_023703085.1). Classification (NCBI taxonomy): domain Bacteria; kingdom Bacillati; phylum Bacillota; class Bacilli; order Caryophanales; family Bacillaceae; genus Shouchella; species Shouchella oshimensis. Next base: position 1,409,603 of record NZ_JAMQJY010000001.1, read on the forward strand.
ATCCTGTGAATTCCGGTTCGATTTTCACATGCGGATTTTCCGCTTCATACATGTCGATAATCTTTAAAGTCATATCGTTTCTAGACTGCGACCCCCACCAAGACATTCTTAGTGTAACTTGGTCCTCATCTGAACTTGTTGATTCAGATCCACCACTACAGCCAGTAAGTACTAAAGAAATCGACAACCCCATTGTGATAAGTAATAAGACATGTCTGTTCATTAACTTAACCTCCTAAGTGATAGCGCTTTCTTTTTTCTTTACTATTTATTTCTAGATCCGTCTAGACAATCATTCTCCTTATACTCTCTCGGTGTGTACCCTGTTTGTTTTTTAAAAACCTGACTAAAGTATCTTGGGTTACTACCAAAGCCAACCATTTCAGCAATGTCTGCTACCCTTGCATGTTCGGATTCACAGATAAGATCAATAGCTTTTGTGATTCTAAGTTTCATTAAGTAGTGAGAAAATTTTTCTCCAATTTCTTTCTTAAATAACTTACCTAGATAGTCTGGATTCATATAAAAAACATCGTTTGATAATTGAGTCAAGGATAGTTCTGAATCAGAATAATACGAGTTTACATATTCACATAGGTTATGAATGGTTGTGCTTAAATGCTTTTTAGTTGAGGTATAGTTTTCATTGACTACCTTTTGTGCTGCTTCTTTGATGAAGTCTTCCATTTGTTTAAACGAATCAAGCCTCTGAAAATACACAATCTCTGTAAAAAGCTCATTCATTAATTCATTTGAAGCTTGTCTAATAATGGATGTATATAGTTCAAGGCTGTGTGCTTTGACAATACTTACATCGTATTTTTTTTCTGTAACATACGAAAAGTAGTGATTAAGGTATTGATTGACTTCGTTTTGATTACCACTCCTTATAAAAACTAATAACTCTTCATGATTAAATTGAAGCTCATCAAAGCGAAATGGTTGCTTATCAATTAAACCCGTTGATATAATCCCTCCTTCTTCTAGGTAAAATCGTTCGGCTAAACCTTGTAGGGCCTCTCTATACAATTGTCTTAAATGAATAACGGTATTTTCACTGCTTACTGCGCTAGTGAAGCTCAATTGATAAAAGTAATAAAAATGCTGCTTTACTTCTTTTAAGATCGAAATAAGCTCTTGATCTGGGCAGCTTTCAATTAAGATCACTACTTTCTCACCAATCGTAGTAGAAAGTAAAACGGACTGAGTTCGTTTCAGTTCAGATGTTGCGATTTCTTTTAATGCATAAAAATGTTCAAATTCATCTGAACGATACGTTACTGAAGAATCTATTGGTTCATCGATCATAAAAACAATCAGCTTTAATGGCGCCACAATATCATCTGAACCAAATAAATGCTGGAAGTGCTCCCATTCTTGTGAGCCAAATGTATTGTCAGACAACACTTCTTTTAATACCTGTGTTCTTGCTTTAGGCAGTATCTCATTTAATTTTTCTTTCATATTTATGACAAAGTTTTCATCTTGCTTTTGTTTATCTAGATGTGAAGTAATTTGAGATAATGCTTCTTCAATCTTCGTTTCATTTGATGGTTTTAACAGATAATGCTTTACTTCGTGTTCCATTGCTGTTTGAGCGTAATCAAACTCATCATGCCCGGAAAGAATAATCCACTTAATCTGAGGGTATTCCTGATGAGCTTTTTTAATTAACTCAATTCCAGTTAGACCTGGCATCTTTATATCTGTAATCACAATATCAGGGTGCTTTTGATGAATTTGTTCTAGAGCTGCTATCCCATTACCTGCTTTTCCTATTAACTCTGCTCCACAGGAATTCCAATTTACAAGGGCAGCTATTCCTTCAAGAATATTAACTTCGTCATCTACTAATAATACTGAATACATATAAGCATCACTCCTTAACAGTGGGAAGTGTTATTGTAACTATTGTCCCTTCATCAATCTCACTTTGAATCTCAATTCCATAACGATCACCAAACATTAAGCGAATTCGCTCCATAATATTAGAAAGCCCTATTCCTGATCTTTTTGGCTTTACATTTCCCGCGTAGATAGCGTCAATAGTTTCCTGGCTCATACCTACACCATTATCACTTATAGAAATATGCAGATGCTCATCTGAAACTTTTAAGGATACTTGTATCACACACTCTTCAATAATTTCTTCCAAACTATGTTGAATGGCATTTTCCACAATTGGTTGAATAGTGAGTTTTGGAATTCTATAGTCGTTGAGTACCTCGGGTTTCTCCATGTTAAAGATAAGTCTCTCTTTATAACGATATTTTTGGATGACCATATAATGATGAACAATATTTAGTTCTTCTTGAATTGGGATCAGAGGGTCTTTTTTACTTATAATCGTTCTCATCATATTTCCTAACGACTCCGCAATACGTGATATATCCTCCTGTTTATTAATCTTTGCTAGCCAATTAATTGAGTCCAATGTGTTGTACAAAAAATGCGGATTGATTTGTGCTTGCAGCGCGCGATACTCTGTTTCTTTTATAATGAGTTGCTTTGAATAATTTTCAGTTATTAAAGTATTAATTTTCTGAATCATAGAATTAAAGTTAGTATGAAGCTGACCAATTTCATCAGTTAAATGAGTGCTTTTATCCTCATCCAGAGGCCTAAAATTCCCTTGTTCTGCTTCCTTCATCTTTTGTGTCAGTTCTTCCAATGGCTTAGAAATGGTTCGTGCCAATTTACGACTTATGAGTAGGATGATGACTAAAAAAAGAATAAACGAGGCAATCATAAGCTTGTTTAACATGCTAGTCTGACCTGAAACTTCATCAAAAGGCAAGATGTTGAAATACATAAGCTCTGAATGTCTTGATTTCTGAGAGGTTAAAAAATATTCACTGTCAGCCCATTTTTTTATCTGATAGTTAGTCGTTGTTCGATCCTCTAGAAGTGGCTCTGCTCCTTCTGGAAAATCCTTTGCAAACATCACTTCATCATCCTTCATAATGACAAAGCTTTTATCATCTGAAAGATTTAATGTATCTGAAATAAAGTCCTCCATATTAATCGTAATAAAAACAGAACCCAAATAAGAAAGACTGAGATCGTTTAACTTTCTCATTTCTCTTGTTGAAACTAAAATGCCTTGATCAGAAAGAGATCTCCACACATTAGCACCACTTGCGGTCTGCATCTCCTCTGCCCACTCTTGATTCATCAGATGACTAATGGGTTGGTTTCCCACAACATAATATTCACCAAATGTATCTAACATCTGAATGGAGGAGATATATCTTTCCTGAGAATAATAGGCATTTAATCTTTCAAGTAAAAACCGCTTTGTACGATACACATCGTATCCATAATACTCATAATTAATGCCTTCCATATAATTTTGAAAAACTGGATCGGTACTAATCTGAAAAGAAATCTGTTCAATTTTTTTTAATTCTTCATCCAAAACTGTAGATGAAATCTTTAGTGTATTAGCGGATTCATTGTAAACCTCCTTCTCATAGACGGCTGTAAACACTTGAAAGCTTATTACACCCATAAGACAAAAAAACACCAATTGCAATATCGCAATCATAATGATTTTATTTTTTATACTGTGGAGTTGGTTTAATCCCCAATTGATCATAAAACCACCACTCTCAATTCATTCATTTAAGCGCTTACATCCTTTTTAACAGTTTAACAGATTCAACTCAAATTGTGATAAACCTTTGAAAGAATTTCCTTATTTTAAGTGTATCCCTTTTTATTATTCAGCTTCTTTATTCTTTTCGAGTAAATTATGATAGTATAAGTAAAGCAAAATACAGCCCTAAAGTGGATCTGATAAGGAGATTTTTATGTATGATGTAATTGTAATAGGAGGCGGCCCATCCGGATTAATGGCTTCTGTAGCTGCAGCCGAGCATGGAGCACGTGTGCTTTTAATAGATAAAGGAAACAAACTTGGTCGAAAGTTAGCCATTTCAGGTGGTGGACGATGTAATGTGACAAATCGAATGGAACGTAAGCAGCTGATTGAGCATATTCCTGGGAACGGTAAATTTATGCACAGTCCATTTGCAACGTTTGATAATGAGGATATTATTCGTTTCTTTGAGAACTTAGGTATTCAATTAAAAGAAGAAGATCGCGGACGAATGTTCCCGATTAATGATAAAGCACAAACAGTTGTTCAAACCCTGCTAACTCGGATACGCGAGTTAAACGTGACGATATGGACAGATTCAGCTGTCAAAACAATTAATTACGAGCAAGGCAAAGTTGCTGCTGTTAAGTTAATGGATGGACAAGAGCTAACAACCAGCTCCGTTATCGTAGCTACAGGCGGCAAGTCTGTTCCACACACAGGTTCTACAGGAGATGGATACCCTTGGGCACGCAAAGCAGGGCATACCATTACTGAGCTGTATCCAACCGAAGTCCCAATCACTTCCCTAGATCCATTTATTAAAAAGAAGGTATTACAGGGTCTTTCTGTGCGTGACATTGAACTCTCCGTTATTAACCCTAAGGGCAAGATCATTAAGACTCATGAAGGTGATATGATCTTTACGCATTTTGGTATCTCAGGACCAAGCGGCCCTTCGCTGCAGTCAATATGTAGTGAAAGCACTGAAGAAGTTTGATGTACCTACGATTGAACTGCGATTAGATTTATTTCCTGGGAAGTCTGAGGAAGATTTATTTCAAGAGCTTTGGAAGCTTGTAAAAGCCGAACCAAAGAAACAGCTTAAAACTGTTCTGAAAGGCATCACACAGGAACGTATGCAATCTTATTTGTACGAACTTCATTCGATAAATGCAGAAGCGACATGTGCCAATACATCACACGATATTCTTCGCCAACTGGCTAAAACAATGAAGCAGTTTACAATCCAAGCAACTGGCACCCTTTCAATTGAAAAAGCATTTGTGACCGGTGGCGGAGTGTCCGTCAAAGAAATTGAACCAAAAACGATGCACTCTCGAAAGGCAGAAGGACTTTATTTTTGTGGAGAAGTGTTAGATATACATGGTTACACAGGAGGGTACAATATTACTTGTGCCTTCTCTACTGGATATACCGCTGGAAAATCTGCGGCTGAGAGAACTCTAACCAACTAAGGTAGATCATTATTTAACACCCTAAAAGGAGGTAGGACAAAACCACCTTTTAGGGTGTTTTTATATGTAACCTAGCTCTCGCCTCTAGTTCAGTATTCATTGGAGACGTGCTTTTATTAAACTAAGCAATACTCTTGGTAGAACAACGGTCTCTTTAGTTAACTTAATCCACCTAAAGATATTAGGGCACCGGGAATCATCAGTATTTTTGATAACGCTTAATATAATGTTTTCTCCACTCTACGATTGCACCTATTATAGAAGAAATGGCGACAGCTAACCAGATCCATTTAGTGTAAATGTCATTTTCAAATGCACTGAAACTTAAATAGATAAATGCAACAGCTAAGATAATACTAAATACTACCCTCAATTTATAGCACACCTCACAATCTCTTCATTTGTTAACCATGTTAAAGTTTATGTTAACATAAATGTAAAAGGGTTAAAACATGGTTATCGTTTATTCTTCTCGACCTGTGAAAGTCCCAAAGTTATCTAGGAATTGATTCTTAGTACGCCTATACAAACATACCCCCACTAAATAAAAAAGCTGTCCCATCAAACCATCTTCATGGCTTTTGGGACAGGCTTTTTCTTTTTAACCTACAACAATATTTACTAGTTTCCCTGGTACAGCAATCACTTTTCGTATATTTTTGTCAGCGATCGCGCCTTGTACCGTTTCGTCTGCACGAGCAAGCTCTTCCATTTGCTCACGAGTGGCATCTGCTGGAATAACAAGTTTCGCTTTAAGCTTGCCGTTAATTTGCACAACGACTTCTACTTCATTTTCCACTAACTTAGCTTCATCATACTCTGGCCATGCTGCATACGTAATCGTATCTGTATGTCCAAGCTTTGACCATAATTCTTCAGCTAAGTGTGGTGCAATTGGTGACAGGATTTTAACGAATCCTTCCATCTGCTCTTTTGGCAATGTCTCTTGTTTATTCGCTTCGTTGATATAGACCATCATCTGAGAAATCCCAACGTTAAAGCGTAGTTCCTTAAAGTCTTCTGTCACTTTTTTAATGGTTTGATGGTACACACGAGTTAAGGTTTCAGAACCTTCTGTGTCAGTGATAACTGGGCTTAAGTCCCCTGATACTTCTTCAATAAATAGACGCCAAATTCTCTCAAGGAAACGACGTGAACCGTCTAAGCCGTTTGTAGACCAAGCAATTGTGCCATCAAGTGGTCCCATAAACATTTCATACAGGCGCAACGTATCCGCACCATGAGTTTTAATTACATCATCAGGATTCACTACATTTCCTTTAGACTTACTCATCTTCTCGTTGTTTTCACCTAAGATCATACCTTGGTTGTACAAGCGTTGGAACGGCTCTTTTGTTGGAACCACACCAATATCATACAAGAATTTATGCCAGAAACGAGCATACAATAAATGCAATACTGCGTGCTCTTGTCCACCAATATACATGTCAACTGGCAGCCATTCCTTTAAGATTTCTGGATCAGCTAAGGCTTCTGAATTATCCGGATCAAGATAACGAAGGTAATACAGCAACTTCCTGCCCACTGTGGCATGGTGTTGGTTTCTCTCCGGCCCTTTTTGCCTGTTTTCGGATCAATAACCTCTAGCCACTCGGTTGCATTAGCTAATGGAGATTCACCAGCTCCAGAAGGTTTGATTTCATCCATCTCAGGTAAAAGTAACGGCAATTGATCTTCAGGTACGGTTGTTGATGTTCCATCTTCCCAGTGGATAACTGGAATCGGTTCTCCCCAATAGCGCTGACGGCTGAATAACCAGTCGCGTAAACGGTACGTCACTTTTTTAGTACCAACTGATTTTTCTTCAAGCCATGCGATTGCCTTAGTAATCGCTTCTTCTTTTCCTAATCCGTTTAAAAAGTCAGAGTTTACATGCTCCCCATCACCTGTATAGGCTTCTTGATCCACGTTCCCACCAGCCACAACTTCACGTATTGGTAAAGAGAATGCACTAGCAAATTCATAGTCACGCTCATCATGTGCAGGAACAGCCATAATAGCACCTGTTCCATAGCTAACTAATACATAGTCGGCAATCCAAACAGGGATTTTTTCACCATTAATTGGGTTGATTGCATATGCACCAGTAAAAGCTCCGGACTTCTCTTTAGAAAGCTCTGTACGCTCAAGATCACTTTTTGTAGCGACTTTTTTCTGATACGCTTCAATTTCTTCTTGTTGCTCAGGTGTTGTAATCGTAGAAACTAGCTTGTGCTCCGGTGCCAATACCATATAGGTTGCACCAAATAGTGTATCTGGACGCGTTGTGAATACAGAAATTACATCATCAAAGCCCACAAGCTTGGAAATCAACTTCTGCTCCTTCAGACCGACCAATCCAATTTCGTTGCATATCTTTTAAGTTTTCAGGCCAGTCAAGGTCATCTAAGTCTTCAAGCAAACGATCAGCATACTTTGTAATACGTAAAACCCATTGTCTCATTGGGCGACGCTCAACTGGGTGACCACCACGCTCACTTAAGCCATCAATAATCTCTTCATTTGCTAATACTGTTCCAAGTGCTGGGCACCAGTTCACAGCGACTTCATCTACATAAGCAAGTCCTTTTTCATAAAGCTTAATAAAAATCCACTGTGTCCATTTATAATAATTTGGATCGGTTGTATCTACTTCACGATCCCAATCATAAGAAAATCCAAGCTCTTTAATTTGTCTACGGAAAGTATTAATATTCAACTGTGTAAATGCCGCCGGAGCATTACCTGTATCAATGGCATATTGCTCAGCAGGAAGGCCAAAAGCATCCCAACCCATAGGGTGCATCACTTCGTAGCCCTGCATCCGTTTCATTCTTGAAAGGATATCCGTTGCTGTCATTCCTTCTGGGTGACCAACATGTAGCCCTGCTCCAGATGGATATGGAAACATATCTAAAGCATAGAATTTTGGTTTATCACTAGCCGTATTTGTTTGGAACGTTTTGTTTTGCTCCCAATACGACTGCCATTTTGTTTCAATCTTGTTATGTGAAAAAGACATTACATTTCCTCCTGTTTTCAATTATGGTCCAGTAAGTTGTTAGCATATGAGTCCGTTTGCATACAAAAAACTCCCGCCCCTAATAAAATTAATTATCAGGGACGAGAGTTAGCATCTATGCTTATCCCGCGGTACCACCCAGATTAACAGAGTATTTCTCTGTTCACTCTTTACACAAATAACGGACGTGACCCGTTGAAGGCTACTACCTGTTTCACCCTCAAGACTCGAAGGGGAGTTCAATCTACCTGTTCGGTTGGCTTGCACCTTCCGCCAACTCTCTGCATTCCCAGATACATTTACTAATCCTCGTTAACATCAACATATCGTATGAACTTACTAGTATTGTATGAAGTTGTAACCTCTCTGTCAAGCGGGCGCTCAGAATTATCAAAATTAAGGCGATTGCCTAGAAGTAGTACGTAACTTCCTTAAAGGAAAATCATAAACAACTAAAAATGGTATTGATAGAACAAGCATAACCACCAGAACATAAAACAATACGTAGATCGAGAACAGATCCACGATAAAACCTCCGAGTACAGGTCCAAACATCCTGCCCATCATGGCTACACTATTCACAAGCCCTTGATAAAAGCCTTCTTTACCAGGAGGGGCCAATTGGCTTGCGACTGTTGGTACGGCTGGCCAGATAAACATTTCTCCAATTGTCAAAATGATCATTGCTGTCATAAAGCCTGCGAACTGTCCTGCCTGTGTCAACACTAGAAATGAAATGATGAACAAAATAACACCAGTAATCATCTGACCTTTGATTCCATGGATCCATTTTTTAATAATCCAAGATAGAAGCGGTTGGGCACATACAATTAACAGGCCATTCACAGTCCAAAATAAACTGTATGATCCGAGTGATAAGCCCAAATTCTGTGTATGCACTGATACGTTTGCCTGCCATTGTGTGTAGCCCATCCAACAAATCACAAATGCAATACTAATCAAAATTAATGAATGAAAACGAAAATGCAATTTAAAAGGAATTTTTTCTGTCTGTTTCATAATCACTGTACCTGTTGGTTTCGCTTCAAGTTTCCGAAAAGCAATAAGGACAAACAAAAACAAAGCAATATGCATAAACGCATTTGCCCGGAAGACAGCGGTAAGCTCGTTCATCGCTATGACGCCGATTAATGCTGTTCCAAGTGCTACCCCTACATTTTGGGCTACATATATCGCATTAAACGGACGCCTCCCTCCCTCTGGCCATAAAGTTCCAGCCAATGCGTAAAGAGCGGGTGCCATAACACCAGAGCCAAACCCTATACCCATAAGTAAAAACATATAAAAATAATAGCTATGATTTAATGCAAGAAAACAAGCACTTAGCGAGGCGATACTAACACCAATCATAAGCGTTCTATAAGAGCCAATTGCGTCAAACAATTTCCCCCCAAGTAGATTTCCGCAAGCACCGGCAGCAGAATTTAGCATCAAAATAAAACCGGCAACTGTAAGCGACTTCCCAAGCTCTTCATGTATAATGATCGCATTTAATGGCCACAAAAAAGAAGCACCCGTAATACTCATGGTCATTGCGATTAATAAAATCCAAATGGACTTTGGCATTCCAACCTTCTCCTCTGTATTCCTTATAAGAAACCCCAGAAGTAATGCTATGGTAATTTATCAGGAAAAGCAATTCTTAAATAAATTGGCTCTTCGTAATATTGCATGATAAAATGAAGGATAAAATTAAGACTTCATTATTATTAATTTTGAAAGACACAGGAAGGTAGATTTGATGAATTCAGCAGTAAACGATATACCTGCACACTTTGTAGATAAACGCTATTACACATGGAGTGCACATCTTCGTGACCATTTTGGAACCAAGGTATTTAAAGTACCACTTGATGCCGGTTTTGATTGTCCCAATCGAGACGGGAATGTGGCACACGGAGGTTGTACCTTTTGTAGTGTAAGAGGCTCCGGAGATTTTGCTGGGGACAGGACAGATGACTTAGTTACACAATTCCATACGATTAAAGAACGTATGCATAAGAAGTGGAAAACTGGTAAGTACATTGGTTATTTTCAAGCCTACACTAATACCTATGCACCCGTAGAAACTTTGAGGAATTATTTTGAAGTGATCCTCAAGCAAGAAGGAGTTGTTGGCCTTTCCATTGCAACTCGGCCCGATTGTTTGCCTGATGATGTTGTAGAATATTTAGCTGAATTAAATGAACGCACGTACCTTTGGGTAGAGCTAGGTTTACAAACCGTACACGAGCGAACCGCAACTATCATTAATCGTGCTCACGATTATGAATGCTATAAGGAAGGCGTCGCTAAGCTCCGAAAGCACGGTATACGAGTTTGTTCCCATATCATTAATGGCTTACCACTTGAAACAACTGAGATGATGCTCGATACAGCTAAAGAAGTAGCCAAGCTTGATGTACAAGGAATCAAAATTCACTTACTACATCTATTAAAGAAAACAGGTATGGTGAAGCAATATGAAAAAGGCCTTGTTGATTTAATGGATATGGACGAGTATATGAAATTAGTCGCAGATCAGCTTGAAGTGATTCCAGAGGACATGATTGTTCACCGTTTGACTGGCGACGGTCCTCCAGAACTCCTTATTGGTCCAATGTGGAGTATGAACAAATGGGATGTTTTAAACGGTATTGAAAAGGAATTAAAGGACCGAGGTACGTGGCAGGGTATTCATTATCAGAAGGAGCAACTATCACAATGAAGCTAAAAGGCATTCTTCCTTTTGCCCGTGAGTTGCTTGCACAAGCTTTAACTGAAGGTGATGCAGCAGTTGATGCCACTGCTGGCAATGGTCATGACAGCTGCTATTTGGCAAAGCTTGTAGGTCCAACAGGTCACGTCTATAGTTTTGATGTACAAGAAACGGCTATTGTTGCTACAAAAACTCGGCTCCTTAATGAATCACTAGCAGATCGAGTTCATTTGTTCCATACCGGACACGAACAGGCCGTTGAAAAGATTCTTCCTGAGCACCTGTCAATTTTAAAAGCAGCCATTTTTAACCTCGGATATCTGCCAGGCAGTGATAAGAGTATAACAACTCAAGCAGAAACAACGATTACAGCGATTAATGGTTTGTTTGATGCCATGCAGCAGGAGGGATTATTGTCCTTGTGATTTATCACGGGCATGCCGAAGGGGCCGTTGAAAAAGAGGCCGTTCTCGACTATGTACAGCAACTACCTCAGGAGAAAGCTCATGTACTCCAATATGGATTTATTAATCAAAAAAACGCTCCACCTTTTATCATAGCAATTGAAAAACGCTAATACATTTGAAAGGCAGTGACGAACGTGCCCAATTTAGATAACATTCTTGAATATAACAAACATTTTGTTGAAACAAAAGAATACGAAAACTATCAAACCACCAAATTTCCAAATAAAAAACTAGTCATCCTAACATGTATGGATGCTCGTTTGGCAGAGCTTCTCCCTAGATCGATGAATATTGGACAAGGAGATGCTAAGATTATCCGTAATGCAGGGGCCGTCATTTCTCACCCTTTCGGAAGTATCATGAGAAGTATCCTACTTGCCGTTTTTGAGCTTCAAGCAGAAGAAGTCTTGATTATTGGTCATCACGGTTGCGGAATGGCCGGACTTGAATCAGAAAGCTTCCTCAAAAAAGCGGAAGCACGAGGCATTGACATGAATGTCATTGAACCACTTGAGTACGCAGGAGTTGACGTCAAACAATTTTTAACTGGCTTTGCAAACGTAGAAGAGAGCGTTACACATAGCGTTGATATTGTAGAAAACCACCCGCTAATGCCAAAAGAAATTCCTGTCCATGGTTTAGTGATCCATCCTGAGACTGGAAAGCTAGAACTGTTAAAAAGAGGCGAAGCTAGATCGTAAGCAAGAGAACCTCCCCACTCAATTGATGTGAGGAGGTTTTTGTTGTTTGTTGTTGAGTTAGTTTTGTGAGTTAGTTTTGTGAGTTATCGTTGTGATTTTTGGGGCTATCGTTTCGATCTTTGCTCCATCGTTTTGATTCCAGGGGCTATCGTTTCATTCCTCCCTCCATCGTTTTGATTCCGGGGGCTATCGTTTCAATCTTCCCTCCATCGTTTTGATTTCGCGTTCTATCGTTTCAATCTCCCCTCTATCGTTTTGATTCCAGGGGCTATAGTTTCAATCTCCCCTCTATCGTTTTGATTCCATGGCCCATTGCTCCACTCTTCCCTCCATCGCTCCATTTCCATGGCCCATTGCTCCACTCTTCCCTCCATCGCTCCATTTCCAAGCGTCCATTGCTCCACTCTCACCTCCATTGCTCCAATTCCAGCGTCCATTGCTCCACTCTCACCTCCATTGCTCCAATTCCAGCGTCCATTGCTCCACCCACACCTCGCCAATCAAAAAAACAGCAAGCACCCCGTGTGCTCACTGTTTTCAAAAATGTATTATGGGAACATCAAGTTGACAAAACTGATGGCATGTCGAAAAACTTCGTCTCTCTCTGGTTCATTAAATAGCTCATGGTATAAGCCTTCCCACTCTTTAAATGATTTTTGAGTAAGGATTAAATGATTAAACCACTCTTGCGTTGCATTTTTATCAACTAAATAATCCTCACCTGCTTGAAGAACTAGCAAAGGGATATTAGGGAATTTTTCTGGATAACGTCTGGTCACACGCATTGTTTTCTCTAATTCTTGGTACCATCTCGCAGACACTTTACTTACTTTAAGTGGATCCGTTAAATAGGCTTCAATAACCTCTTGGTTACGTGTTGCTCGATCTGATCGAATACCGGAGTTCACACTAAAGGTAGGTGCAACATGCTGCAAAACTTTAGAGGCCGCTTTTTTTGCTTTTGGTAATGGATGGCTTAAATCCAAACATGGTGAAGATAAAATGACTCCATAGATTAATGAATTATCTCTTTTCATCACGGTACGAATAGAGATTAATCCGCCCATACTGTGTCCAAGGAGTAGAATTGGAAGTTGTTTTTGCCTTGCTTCATTCAGCCATTCTTCTACAGTATCTAAGTATTGCTGGAAGGATTGAATATGACCACGTCGACCTCGTGTTTTACCTTGACCAGGTAAATCCCCCATGATGACGTCAAATCCATGCTCATTCCATTTCTTAGCTAGCCATTGGTAACGTCCATGATGCTCACCTGCTCCATGAACCATGACGACTACACCTCTAGGCTCTGTTACTTCCCATTTCCACACACTGATCATCTCCTTGCTCCACAGTAGAATCTTGTTGAATTTTTACCTTCTTATCATTTTACGTTAGAATTAAGTATAGCGTTTTTTTTATGAGACGGAAAGGATGAGCACATATGATTTATCCATATCAAAATAAAAAGCCACTTATTGCTGAAAGTGCCTTTATTGCCGATTACGTTACGATCACTGGTGATGTAGAAATAGGGGATGAATCAAGTGTTTGGTTCCAAACGGTTATTCGCGGAGACGTCTCCCCTACACGCATCGGGAAACGAGTAAATATCCAAGATCAAAGCTTGCTTCATCAAAGTCCAAAGTATCCACTCATCATTGAGGATGATGTTACAGTTGGACACCAAGCGATGCTACATAGTTGTACCATCCATAAAAAGGCATTGATCGGAATGGGATCAACGATACTTGATGGAGCTGTTATAGGAGAAGGTGCTTTTATTGGAGCAGGCAGTTTAGTGCCTCCTGGTAAAGTTATTCCGCCAAATACACTTGCTTTTGGTCGTCCTGCAAAAGTGATTCGTGACCTTAATGATGATGACCTGGCTGATATGGAGCGAATTCGTACAGAATATGTAGAAAAAGGTCAACTCTATAAACAAATGCAGTCTTAGTAAAATAAAAAGCATCCAACAATCAAATGATTGTTGGATGCTTTTTTGAAATAGATTAAACCGTTTTAATACTTGCTTGTTCTTTTAATACAGCCGCTTTGTCTGTTTCTTCCCACGGTAAGCTTACATCCGTACGACCAAAGTGACCGTAAGCAGCCGTTTGCTTGTAGATCGGACGACGTAGATCTAACATACGGATAATACCTGCTGGACGAAGATCAAAGTTTTTGCGAACAAGTGTAACAAGTTCACTTTCTGATACTTTTCCTGTTCCAAATGTATCAACCGCTATTGATACAGGTTGGGCTACACCAATTGCATATGCAAGCTGTACCTCTGCCTTGTCAGCAAGGCCAGCAGCCACAATGTTTTTTGCTACATAGCGAGCAGCATATGCTCCAGAACGGTCAACCTTCGTTGCATCCTTACCAGAGAACGCTCCCCCACCATGTCGTGCGTATCCACCATACGTATCAACGATAATTTTGCGACCTGTAAGTCCTGCATCCCCTTGAGGTCCGCCGATGACAAAACGACCTGTTGGATTAATAAAATATTTTGTTTGTTCATCAATTAACTCTGCAGGTACAACTTCGTTAATCACATGAGTTTTCATGTCATGCTGAATTTGCTCCAGAGTAGTCTCTGGATGATGTTGTGTTGAAATAACAATTGTGTCAACTCGTGCAGGTTTTCCTTGCTCATCATATTCTATTGTTACTTGCGTTTTAGCATCTGGACGTAGATAGTCAATGATCTCCTCTTTACGAACCTCTGCCAAACGACGAGCTAGCTTATGGCTCAGAGAGATAGGTAGTGGCATTAACTCTTTTGTTTCATTGGTTGCAAAACCAAACATCAAACCTTGGTCTCCAGCACCAATTGATTCAATTTCCTCTTCTGTCATTTGCCCTTCACGTGCTTCTAGTGCTTTGTCCACACCTTGAGCAATATCAGCTGATTGTTCATCAATTGAAACAAGAACAGCGCAAGTTTCTGCGTCAAAACCGTATTTTGCACGTGTATAACCAATACCTTTAATCGTATCACGCACGACACGTGGAATATCAACATATGTACTAGTTGTAATTTCTCCAGCAACTAATACAAGGCCTGTAGTCACAGATGTTTCGCATGCTACACGAGCATTAGGATCTTTCTTTAAGATTTCATCTAAGATCGCATCAGAAATTTGATCACACATCTTATCTGGATGTCCCTCTGTCACCGATTCTGATGTAAATAGCTGTCGACTTTTAAATTCTGCCATCTCTTTTCACCCTTCCAACTCATTCTAATCTTCTCTTATCAGCCTGATTACCAGGTTGAGATTAAATATACACAATAAAAAACCCCAATCCTCCTTACTGAGGAAAAGGGTTGAAATGTTGTCCTTTAACCTCTTATCGTTCAAGGCAATGCCTTGCAGGTTAGCACCTTTCCATTTTATTAAAATGGTGGTTGTTGGGCTTCTTTGGGCCTGTCCCTCCGCCGGCTCTCCGATAAGATCCGTTCGCGAAAAATTATATAACATCGATACTGAAAAGTCAATCATAGCAAGGTTAATCAAAGTTTAATCACTATATCTAAAAAGACGCACATAAAGTATAGACTAATAATATTAATGTGTTATACTAATTAGCATTAACCAACCATATAAGATGATCATTCGAGAGGAGAATGCGCTTTGAAAACCATGAATATCCCGGTGAAATTAGAACAATTATTATCAAGTCCACAAACCAAACATGACCTATCTGTTTCTCGTTTGGTTGAACGCTCTCTCCAAAGAGGTGAGGGTATACTTACAGCAACAGGCGCACTTAGCGTAGAAACCGGTGCGTACACTGGTCGTTCTCCTAAGGATAAATTTGTTGTTCAAGAGGACTCGGTTCGTGACACCATTGATTGGGGTCCAGTTAACCAAGCCAATATCAAAAGAGGTCTTTACTTCGTTATATCATAAAGTTCTTTCTCACCTTGGTGAAAAAGAAGAGCTTTTTGCTTCTCAAGGTTTTGCAGGAGCAGATACTGCCTACCGACTACCAATTCAAGTCATTAATGAATTTGCGTGGCACCAAGTGTTTGCTCGCAAGCTTTTTATTCGCCCAAGCTCTACGGATGTAACGCTTGATCGTGAGCTTTTCACCATTGTTTCTGCACCAACATTTAAAGCAGAACCGACAATTGATGGAACGAATTCTGAAGCCTTTGTGATGATCTCCTTTGAAGAACGAGTGATTCTAATTGGTGGAACTGAATATGCTGGAGAAATGAAAAAATCAATTTTCTCAATTATGAACTACCTTCTTCCAGAGGAGAATGTCTTGTCGATGCATTGCTCAGCAAACACCGGTGCAGAGGGAGATGTGGCATTATTTTTTGGATTGTCCGGTACAGGTAAAACCACACTTTCAGCATCACCCGATCGTTTATTAATAGGGGATGATGAGCATGCTTGGTCTGAAAATGGTGTTTTTAACATTGAGGGTGGTTGCTACGCAAAGTGCATAAATCTTTCTGAAGAAAAAGAACCACAGATCTGGAATGCAATTAAATTTGGAACAGTACTTGAAAATGTGGCGGTTTCTGAGGAAAATGGTGAGCCTGATTACAACGACGTCTCGCTAACAGAGAATACCCGTGCAGCGTATCCAATTGATTACATTCCAAATGCACTTGAGCCAAGTATTGCCGGGCATCCAGATACCATAATTTTTCTAACTGCTGATGCATTTGGGGTTTTACCTCCTATCAGTAAATTAACGCGTGAGCAGGCGATGTATCATTTCTTGTCTGGATACACAAGTAAACTTGCTGGGACAGAACGAGGCATTACAGAGCCTGAAGCAACCTTCTCTACTTGCTTTGGAGCACCATTTTTGCCATTGCCAGCACACCGTTATGCTTCAATGTTAGGTGACTTGATTAGAACACATGATGTAGATGTATTCCTAGTTAATACAGGTTGGTCTGGTGGACCATATGGAGTAGGTCAACGGATGAAACTTACGCATACACGTTCTATGGTGCAAGCAGCCTTACAGGGAGAATTAGCAAATGTTGAGACAACCGAGGATCCAGTGTTTGGCTTACACATTCCAAAGCAGTGCCCTGGAGTTCCCGATGAGGTTCTTCAACCTAAATCAACTTGGACAAATCCAGATGCCTACGAACGAAAAGCGGCTGAGCTGGCAGATAACTTCAAGCAAAACTTCACAAAATTTACTGGCCTAGCTGATGAGATCACTCAAGCTGGACCAAGATAGAATAACGAAAAAAAGTGTTCATCATTTGATGACACTTTTTTTCGTTATTTAGATTGGGCTTTCATCCATATCGCCGCTTCATGTAAGGTACGTTGCTGCTCTTTTAGTGGAAATTGATGCGTGTATGCTGAAAAGTACCAAGCTCTCAACCGGCTTCTTTTTTTCAAGGAGTTGTTTCTCCAATCGATGAGCATGGTCAATTGAGACATGGTCATCCTGCTCACCATGTATAAGAAGCACCGATGCTTTCATTGATTCTAATTGCAGTGACGGGGTCCTCCACAGGTAGCGTTCAGGGTACTTTGTAGGGGTTCCTCCAATGACTCGCTTCATCATCCTTCTGAGATCAACACGCTCCTCGTAGGTGAGAAACATATCCGTAACCCCGTTCCAACTTATTATACTTTTGACCTCATCCCGATAGATAGCTGTCCACAAAGCCATTACTCCACCTCTTGAAAATCCGATCGCATGCATGCCTTGGTTTTGATCATAACGTTTGTTTTCTAGGAGCACATCTACGGCACTCACTGCATCCTCACGGTCATTTCCTCCAAAATCCTCGTTACCCTCTCCGCCGCGGTTTCCACGATAAAAAGGAGCAAACACAACAAAACCTTCCGAGGCCCATTGAATTAACCGCTGAACTCGAACCATTCCGACATTTTTGATTCCACCTCGAAGATAAATCAGACCTGGCAAGGATGAGCTCCAAGTAGGCTCAGCAAGGTAGCCTTTAACTCTTAACCCTGAACTCCAATACGTGATTATGAACAAGTGGATGTCTGGATGAGGTGATGGAACTTTCTGCTTCTGAATAATCTGCCCCACGTCAATCACACCTTTTACTTTTGAACATTTTGTATGTACTCTAAACAGTACTGTAATACCCCGTCTTTCATAATAAAGCTGTAGTCTTGATTTTCAGCAATTTGGTCCGGTAATTCATTTACTAGTACAGGTCCTTCTGTTTCAAAATAATTGTTTTGCTCTTCCACGTCATCAATCTCTGCAAAATAAATGTTCTTGCAAATTTGCTGATCGCTTATTGTGTATTGACCAATGTATTGTATGGTCTTCACGCTGGCTCCTGTTTCTTCAAAAACTTCTCTCCTAGCAGCATCGAGTGGACTCTCTCCTTGCTCCACTTTGCCGCCAGGAAACTCTAATCCGCGCTTTTTATGGTTGGTTAATAACCATTGATTCTTGTACATACATATTACCCAAACATGTTTAGGCATACTTGAGAACGGATCTTTTTTGAATGCAAGTTGAACCTCACGCTGATAGGCATCCATAAAGGTGTGCATAACCGAATTCTCCCTTGGCTTTTATAAGCAGTATACCTTCTTTTGCTTTTTATCGTCCATCTTCAGCTCCATGTGCTTTTGATTGTTTTCTCGGGTTTGATCATGATTAAGGTAAGTA
This sequence comes from Alkalicoccobacillus plakortidis, assembly GCF_023703085.1. Classification (NCBI taxonomy): domain Bacteria; kingdom Bacillati; phylum Bacillota; class Bacilli; order Caryophanales; family Bacillaceae; genus Shouchella; species Shouchella oshimensis. The sequence goes on from NZ_JAMQJY010000001.1 coordinate 1,428,245, forward strand.
CTAAAGCAAAGCAGCACAAAATCGCATGTAAAAAAAATGTGATAAAATGATTTGCATTCATTAATGCGGCAAAAACCGGTGGCCCTAAAGCAACTCCTACAAATCGCATACTGCTATAGAGTGATGTAATTGAGCCTCGTTGTTCTTGTTTGATTCCTTCTGTTACAAACGCATCTAAGCTGGGTAATGCGGCGCCTATGCCTAAGCCTGCTGCAAATAAGGCTGTTAAAAGCACATAGATATCATTTGAGAACGATATCCACAGAATAGAGAGCGACACAATCGCCAAGCCACCAACCGTATACCACTTCATTAGCATTTTATCTTGACCAATTAGCTTTCCAGTTAGATAGGATGAGAAACACAACGCAGCAAGTGGAAACGCAAGTACCAAACCTTTTTTCATATCATGAATGCCATACTCTTTTTCAAGACTTGTTGATAAATAAAACAACAGCCCAAATATCAAATACATACACAAACCGCCAATAAAAAAAACGATAAACAACCATCGTCCCTCACGTTTAAATGTTTCTTTTATGGTTTGAATAAAGGCTTTAAATTTTTTCGGCTTATCTTGTCGTTCTGGTACTTTCACTAAAAAAAGAAGCATTCCAATCGAAATGAAACAAAAAAGTGGAAAGGAAAAAAAGGGAAGAAACCAAACAAAGGTAGCTAAAAATGCTCCTAAAATTGGACTAACTACCTTACCAAATGTATTAGATGTTTCAACTAAACCTAAACCCGCACTCACTTCTTTTTCTGTGGTAAATAAGTCCCCAACAAGAGGAAAAGCAATCGGTGCTGCCCAAGCTGCTCCTATACCTTGTAACAGTCTACCAACTAAAATCCACATATACGGAGAATCAATCTTCCAGGCTGCGATACCAGCTAACGCTCCACCCAATGCAGCAAGAAATAAGCTTGGAATAATGACTTGTTTACGGCCTACATGGTCGGATAGATAACCGGCAATGGGAATACATAAAATAGCTACGACAGAATAAACAGTAATTAACAGGCTTACTTGGACAGAACTAATGCCCAATTCTTTCTCAATTGTTGGTAGAACCGGAATTAACATTGAATTCCCAAGTGTCATAACCAACGGGATGGATGAAATGGAGATAATGCCCCACATGCTTTTTTGCTGCACGTATTTCACCTCCTTCTTAGATGTTTACGGTGTTCTTAGTATAAGAGGATCACTCGTATCTATACATGCACAAAAAAGAAGCTAACAGGTCTCTACCTATTAGCTTCTCATCATTCATTTATAACAATACGTATTTTCCACTTTCTTTTAAATCCTTATAAACCTCATTTAACGTTTTTTCAGAGTAAGACTCAAGGTTTTCAGTCCTCTGCTTAAATCGCTCAAGCAGGCTTTCTGTTGAATGTCCATCTGTTAAAAGATCTTCTAATACATCTTCTAATACATCATCACGACCAAGCACAATCCGCCCTTTAAATACGATGCTATAACCGTCACTTAATTCTGTAATGGTCTCGATGCTTGTAATCATCGCTGCTGGGTGATTATCCTTGCTTGTGATAATTACATTCAAAAAGACATGGCGGTTTGCTTTTTGTTCTCCCTCAAAAAAACGCAAATTTTCTTTTGGTACAACTGCATGAATAAACCAAGTTCGTTCCTTGTTTTCCATGTTGATAATGAGCCCATCTTTTATAGGAATCGATTCTTGTCTTATGGATTCATTGTCTCCCGCCAAAAGATAGAGTGCATAGAGCTTAAATGTCTTCATACAGACTGACACCTCCCATTGTGAACATACAGATCTATTCTTATTTAAACACAGTGGGCTCCTTAAGTAAATCTGTTCACTACCTACACAATACGGCGCAATGTAAGAAACAAAGCTAGAATATTCCGTCGCTCGGTTTAAAAATACACATGAGAAGATGGATTCTGCAGACATTCCGCTACTTGGATGGGGGGCACGCTTTCCGTGGGCGGGCGTTGAACTAAACTGGCTAGCGCCAGTGTATTTCAACCCTGCCCGTAAATCCCACTGGAGTCGGCCTCCCCCATCCCGTCCGCTATGTTGGAGCGTTAAATTTTTATAGATTGTTACTGGAAATTTAATTGATTGGGTAAATTAGTGTTTCTCAAATTTAAACCGGGAACAAACCAAAATTGAAAGAGTTTGAGGTAAAATCAAAAAATAAATGTTTTTAAAAGACGAACATCATTTTATTTATCTGTATAACATTAATAAAATTTCACTGACCCGTAAGTAACTTAATCCTATTTTAAAATCATCCCAAACTAGCGGAGTGTATGTCCGCAGCGAAAGCCCAACCTCCTATTTAATTGATGTACAAAAAAAAAGAACCATTATGTTGTCTCACTCACATAATGGTTCGGGTTTATAATTTGATCGCTTAAAAGTTCCAGCCTCAATATCTTACTATACCGTATACAGCTTGTCCTAGATTCATTTTTTCAGCTAAGAGCTTTTGACATTCTTATATACTGATTCAATTTGTTTTTCTTCAATCCATTTAATAAAGTCTTCTTCTTCCGTTGTTAAACTTCTGCCAAGTTTTATTTCGCAGTCATCAACTAGCTCTTCATATAAGTTTTTACATGTCATTGTAAATGCCCCATTTCTATAAGAACTTAATAGTTAAGCATCGCGACTTTCATACGCCATCCTCTCCATCAACTTATTCATAAATGTGGACGATATGACTTAATTATTCGGTTAACATGTATCTTCAACTCACACGTTCAGAATCCTGCTTGGAAAAAGTGAATTTCTCTCAGTTAAATAGTCGGAGCTGCAAAATGTGAATCTAATTTATGCTGTAAATTACGTTGTTCAAGCTCTTGATGCAGAAGCATAATAAAATCTTCACTTAAGCTAAGCTCTTTTGCTTTTACATACGCCTCCACCAACATATCATCTTGTAAATTATTCATTAGCCCTCCGACACACACTCCTATTTTTAAAATTGTTGTTTTTCGTATGCTTGTTTGATTTGGTTCAGTCCTTTTTGAAGTATTTCTCTTGGGCAAGCCAAATTCAGACGTTCAAAGTTCTCTGCTTCTTCTCCAAACATCGGTCCATGGTTTAATGCAACCTTTGCTTCTTCAACTAGCCACTGCTTCCGTTCATCTGCCTCTAATGGAAGTTGACTAAAATCGAGCCATAGTAGATAGGTTCCTTGTGGTTTGATCACGTTAATCTTTGGCATGTTAGTGTGAATAAAATCTGCCGTAAATTGATAATTCTGCTGAACATATTGCATCAACTCGTGAAGCCATTCTTCCCCTTCATTATAGGCGACTTCTGTTGCTAAAGCGGCAAACGAATTTGGACTATTCATAAAAGTAGATTCCAAATATCTTTTTAGATCCAGTCGTCTCTTCTTGTTTTGAATGACAATGTAGGATGCAATAATTCCTGCAAGATTAAACGTTTTTGTCGGAGCAAGACATGTGAATGTCCGGTCTGCCATATCCTCATTAATTGACGCGAACGGAATATGGTTGTATCCGTCAAATAATAGATCCGCGTGAATTTCATCCGATACAACCAACAAATCATACTTCTTACAAAGAGCAGCTAATTCTTCAAGCTCTTGTCTCGACCAAACCCGACCTCCTGGGTTATGTGGATGACAGAAAACAAGCATTTTTGTTTTTTCTGTGATGGACGCTTCAAGCTGAGTAAGATCCATTGTAAATTGCCCATTTTCATCTTGAAGCAGAGGGTTTCTAACAATTGAACGGTCATTTTTACTAATGACATCGTAAAAAGGATAATACACAGGTGTCTGAATGATGACTTCATCACCAGGTTCGGTGAACACCTTCACAAGATTGCTGATCGTTGGCACAATTCCAACAGTGTGAACGATTGAACTTGAATCAATTTCCCACTCATATCTCCGGCTTGCCCAATTAACAATGGCTTCATTTACAGAAGAAGAAGGTGTTATGTATCCAAACACTCCTTGTTGCACTCGATTGGTTAGTGCGTCAAGCACAGGCTGCGGAGCTTTGAAATCCATATCTGCAACCCACATCGGTAATAAATCACTTGCTCCATAACGTTGTTCTAATCCGTCCCACTTTAAAGAGTTTGTCCCTTTGCGTTCAATTACTTCATCAAACCGATACATCCTGACACTCCTTCTTTCTGTCTAACAAAGTCATCCAATGTTAGAGCAGCCATCTCTTTATTTCGATAAAAGTCATGCATATCCTGTTACTTCTTCTAAGCTTTCGTTCGACGAATTTCGGTAAAAACTCATTTGATTTTTATTCTACACATCCATTGCTTCAAAAATCAATTGTTTAAGACTCACTTTATTAAGGAATGGTAAGGTCAGATTGATATAAAAGGAGCAGGTCATGAAATCAACTAAATATACCAAAAAACATCTTCTACTTATCCTTCCAGTACTATTTGTCATTATTTATATTGGCACCATCACCTATGGAGTCAATCGACCGCTTCCGAATGAAAACATATCGTATAAAAGTGAACTAAAACCTGTGATTGACCCCGTTTTTCTAACGGATCTTTCTTATGCAAAAAACGACAACCGAGTGCTTGAGCAAGATATTTTTGATTATATAAATGAAATGATTAATAACGCAGATGAATTTGTTCTATTTGATATGTTTCTTTTTAATAACATCTATGGTGAAGATGAAAACTTCCCTGCCTTGGCGGATGAAATGAGTAATGCGCTCCTTAAGAAAAAACAAGACGATCCAAATGTAGCGATTACAGTGATCACTGACCCAGTAAATACCATGTATGGTGCAAACCAACCGGATCATCTAGAACGACTTTCTCAGGCTGATATCCCTGTCATTATTAGCGACCTCGATTCATTACGAGATTCCAATCCACTTTATTCAGGCTTTTATAAACTGTTTTTACAATGGGATAGCTTAAAGCTAATCGATGGCTTACCTAATGCTCTAGGTACCAATGGAAAAGACGCCAACCTGCATTCTTACCTTACTTCCTTAACTGGTAAAGCCAATCACCGAAAAGTTGTGTTGACCGACCATGAAGCCCTTATAAGCTCAGGCAACCCTCATGATGCGAGCGCATACCACAACAATGTAGCTATCGCTTTTAAAGGAAGTCTCTTGGAGGATTTACTCATTACTGAAGAAGCTGTTACCCAATACTCAGCAAATCAATCCATTAAAACTAATGAATACATGCCTGAAACAGTAGGCGAGCAGTCAGAAGTATTAGGTCAAATTTTAACTGAACGCCCTATTCATGAACGTGCACTCTCAATCATAAATGAAGCTCAAGAAGGTGATACGATTTGGATTGCTCTTCTATATTTATCAGAGTCTAACATATGTGATGCTTTAATAGATGCAGCTAATCGTAATGTTTCTGTTCAACTTATTCTTGACCAAAACATCGAATCGTTTGGCAATAAAAAAATCGGATTACCTAATAAGCCAGTTGCCTATCGATTAATGAACGAAGGTAACGACAATGTGCAAATTCGTTGGTATGAGACTGAGAAGGAGCAATATCACCCAAAGATCCTCTTCCTTGATTCAGATCATACATCGGAGATCCTTAGTGGATCAGCAAATTTCACTCGTCGCAATCTCGAGGATCTAAATTTAGAGACAAATATTTATCTTACTGCCTCATCAGATACCGAGATTATGAACGATGTAAGAGACTATTTTGAACGTATTTGGACAAATGAAGATGGCATTTATACTGCTGACTATGAAACCTATAAGGATGAATCACTTTGGCTGAGAGGAATCTTCTTTATTCAGAAACTCACTAAACTTTCAACCTTTTAAACCATAATGAGCACTCTGACATCTTTCAATGAGTATGGTAAACTAGAGGGTAGAGATTGCAGAGAAGAAGGGTGTTAAAGATGAGTGTTTTATCCGTAAGTAAGCTGAGCCATGGATTTGGTGATCGTGCTATATTTCAGGATGTTTCTTTCCGTTTATTAAAAGGAGAGCATATCGGTTTAATTGGTGCAAATGGTGAAGGTAAGTCAAGCTTTATGAATATTATAACCGGCAAACTTATGCCAGATGAAGGCAAAGTGGAATGGTCAAAAAATGTACGAATTGGTTATTTAGATCAACACACGACTCTTCAAAAAGGGCAAACCATGCGAGATGTGCTAAAGAGTGCATTTCAGTATCTATTTGATATGGAAACAAGTATGAATGCTCTTTATGAAAAAATGGGTGATGTTGATGCAGAGCAGCTAGAGAAGCTGTTAGAAGACGTAGGTGTTATTCAAGATACACTGACGAATAATGACTTCTATATCGTTGATACAAAGGTTGAAGAGATTGCCCGCGGTCTTGGACTTGACGAGATTGGCCTTGATAAAGATGTAACTGATCTAAGTGGTGGTCAACGAACGAAAGTCCTGTTAGCAAAGTTATTATTAGAAAAACCAGATATCCTGCTTTTGGACGAGCCGACAAACTATTTAGATGAGCAGCATATTAATTGGTTAACACGTTACTTACAAGAATATGAAAATGCATTTATTCTTATTTCGCATGATATTCCTTTTTTAAATCGTGTTGTGAACTTGATCTATCACATGGAAAATCAGGAATTAAATCGCTATGTAGGTGATTATGATCACTTCCTTGAAGTACATGAAATGAAAAAACAACAGCTTGAATCGGCTTTTAAAAGACAGCAACAAGAGATTTCACAGCTCAAAGACTTTGTTGCCCGAAACAAAGCACGTGTTTCGACTCGGAATATGGCGATGTCTCGTCAAAAAAAGCTTGGATAAAATGGATGTAATTGAGCTTGCAAAAGAGAAGCCCAAACCAGATTTTCATTTCCATACAGCTAGAACTCCATCAAAATACATCTTTGAAACAAAGGAATTAGTCATTGGATACGAGGAGCCTTTAACAAGACCACTCAACCTCGAGCTTATTCGCAATTCGAAAATTGCCTTAACCGGGGCGAATGGTATCGGAAAAACAACATTACTTAAAAGTTTACTTGGGCTCATCCACCCTCTTCAAGGTGACGTTATCAAAGGCGAATATCAGGAAATTGGCTACTTTGAACAAGAAGTAAAGGATTCAAACAAAACGTGTATTGAAGAGATATGGGATACGTTCCCTTCCTTCACCCAAGCAAGAAGTACGATCTGCCTTGGCAAGATGTGGGCTGACCACTAAACATATCGAGAGCAAAATTATGGTATTAAGCGGTGGCGAAAAAGCAAAAGTCCGACTTTGTAAATTGATGAACTCCAAAACCAATATTCTTATTTTAGATGAGCCGACAAACCACCTGGACGTCGACGCAAAAGCGGAACTTAAGCGAGCTCTGCAAGAGTATAAAGGAACGGTATTGTTAATCTGTCACGAACCTGAATTTTATGAAGGATTGGTAACAGAAGTTTGGAATTGTGAAGATTGGACAACTAAAGTTATTTAGGATTAAAACCAGTCATAAGGGGAAATACGATGTCAGAACATACACCATTTATTGTGGTTGAAGGACCAATCGGGGTGGGCAAAACAACCCTGACAAAATTATTAGCAGCTGAATTTTCATACGCAAGTCTCACTGAAATTGTAGAGGAGAACCCGTTCCTTGGTAAGTTTTATGAAAATATCGAGGAGTGGAGTTTTCAAACAGAAATGTTTTTCCTATGTAACCGGTATAAGCAGCTTGAAGATACGGCCGAGAAGCTTCAAGCTGGTGTGCCTGTTGTTGCTGATTACCATATTTTCAAAAATCTCATTTTTGCAAGACGTACTCTTCCAAAAGACCAGCTTGATAAATACATTAGGATTTATAATATCCTCACAGAAGAAGTGCCTGAACCTACAGCTATTGTTTATATTCACGCAAGTCTTCCTACATTACTAAAGCGTATAAATCAAAGAGGTCGAAGCATTGAGCAGCATATTGAGCCAGAATATTTAGAGCAGCTGATAACAGACTATGAAGAAGCCATTGCATCCATGTCGGCTATGTATCCTCACGTGCCAATTATAAAAATTGACGGTGACAACTATGATTACGTTGAAAATCAATCAGATCTTGATTACATATACAACTTAATTCGAGAAATCACATAAATAAGGAGATCATCATATTGAATTTACGAGAGAAATATAACATACCTAGTCATGCATTAATTACCGTTGCTGGTACTGTTGGAGTTGGCAAATCAACATTAACCAAAGCACTTGCCTCTGAATTAGGCTTCCGCACTTCTTATGAACAGGTAGATAATAATCCGTATCTAGATAAGTTTTATGCAGATTTTGAACGTTGGAGCTTTCATTTACAGATCTACTTTTTAGCTGAACGCTTTAAAGAGCAGAAGTTAATGTTTGAAGCTGGAGGAAATTTCATTCAAGATCGCTCCATTTATGAGGATACAGGCATCTTTGCCAAAATGCATGCAGATAAAGGTACCATGTCTGCGGTTGATTACACAACGTATAAGAGCCTTTTTGATGCTATGGTTATGACTCCATACTTTCCTCATCCAAATCTGTTAATTTATTTGGATGGTAGCCTTGAGGATATCCTAAGCCGTATTCAACAACGCGGAAGAGAAATGGAAAAGCAAACTCCACTCTCTTATTGGGAAGAGATGTATGGACGCTATCAAAAATGGATTGCTGAATTTGATGCCTGTCCTGTTTTAAAGATTAACATTAATGAATATGACCTTATAAGCGATCAACAATCGTTAGAGCCGATTATCGCTAAAATTGGTGATAAAATTAGTCATCCAGGGGCATTGTCGAGTTCAGCTCGGCAATAAGTTATACCTTAAAAACCCGTAGCACTAAGAAAATAATTAGTGCTACGGGTTTTACGTTATTCTAAGTAGAATTAGTTTCATCAGCTGGAGCTAGTTATGTGCTCTGACTTTCGTTATTTCTTATAAAAATATTCTCCTGCTTCGATCCTGTTCCTTGTTACTTTTACGGATTCAAGCATGCCGGTTTGTTTTGTTTGTTCTGGCATGACTGGATGATCGACAATCTCTCTTGCTTTTTCCATTTTCCCCTGTTTGCACAGCTTGAGAATTTCTTCAAGCTCTTCTCTCATCAGAAAGCTAATATCAGTTGCTCCTGCAAGTTTCCAACACGAATCTGTGACGCCTTCTGCTGAAGTGATAATCAGGGCTAAATCCGCCTGATAAAATGATTTAGCTGCAAATATCTCCTGAACGGAGGTCAATCCCAATTTCGCTTGGTAGCGTTTTGCCTGAACAATAATCTTATTTCCCTGTTCGTTTATAAATAGTAAATCAGCACCATAATCACGGCTTTTTTTTGTTAGATACGTTTCATAACCAATTGCCGTAAACAATACCTGCAAATAGTCTTCAAAATCGTGACCTGACATTTGATCAATATCTTTTAGCGTAATCTTTGCAACATCATATCTTTTTTTCTTTTTTAAACGTAGAATCAGCCATAAAAGACTGATGATAACTGCGATACATAGTATAAAAATCCATGCTCCATTGCTTTCAAAAAACGACATACTCTGTTTCCTTCCTAAAAAAAGAGTGCATAACCCGAGGGCTAGCACTCTTTAGTATAAAGCTTTTTGTTCTTATTTCAAATCTTCAATAGAATCAATGTCCATATATGCAGGAACAACTAATCCTGTTTTTGCACCTTCAAAGTTAGGTCCAAGATCTACTACTTGATCTTTGTAATCCTCATAATACGCTTCATGTGTAAGTGGCAACCATCCAGCAACCATCGCATCCTGTTCACCTTCAGCAATAGCAGTCCACATAAATGCACTTTCCATAGAAGCAGTTTCAACTGTGTATCCTACTGATTCAAGCACAGTTTTCACAACGTTAGTAGAAGCAATTTCAGAATCCCAAGATACATATGCAAGTGAAATGGTTTCTCCATCAACTTGGTCAACGCCGTTTGTCCACTCATCTACACGATCTTGATTGCTTTCAACCCAGTTAGCTGCAGCTTCTTCAGGGTCTGTACCTTCTTGAATGTCTAGCATTACTTCACCCATCTCGTCCTCAGTCCAATGGAAGTTATCTAGAACTGTGTTCGCTTCAGGAGCGTCCTCTGCTAAACCTTCACGTGTAAATGTGTGAATGCTTTCCTCTTCACCAAATACACCTTCTGGATCATCAAGATATTTTAAATCATATGTTGCAAACATCCAGTGAGGAGTCCAACCTGTAACAACAATTGGATCTTCATTATTAATTGCATTACCAAGAGCTTCAGTCATTGCAGCACCAGAGCTTGCTTGTAACGCAAGGTCTAAACCGTATGTGTCAATGGCGTTTTGAGCAGCAGTCATTACACCTGCACCACCATCAATACCTGTGATTTCTGATAAGCTAGAAGCATCTGCACCTGAAGAATCGTCGCCAGAATCTGCACCATCGTTACTGTCTCCACAAGCAGCCAGTGCTAGGATAGACGTTAAACCAATAGCAAGTCCTAGTTTTTTTGTATTCATTTTCATAATTGAACCTCTCCTTTTATCTTTATATATATTTTAACTAATTCCGAAGAATCAATTAATGTCCTTGTTCGGCTTTACTATTAAATACTTGTGTTAAACGGTCTAAGATAATTGCTACAATAACAATAGCAATACCAGCTTCAAATCCTACACCTACATTGTTTTGTCCTACAGCCGTATATACTGATTGACCAAGACCACGAGCTCCAATCATCGCTGCAATAACAACCATAGATAGTGCGAGCATAATACTTTGGTTGACACCGGCCATAATCGTTCCTTTAGCCATTGGTAATTCAACTTTAAACAGCTTTTGTGATCCTGTAGAACCGAATGCATCTGCAGCCTCAACTAGTTCAGTTGATACCTGACGTATTCCTAGATTTGTTAGTCGAACGGTTGGTGGCATTGCAAAAATAACAGAAGCCACAACCCCAGGAACCATTCCTATTCCAAAAAACGCAACTGCCGGGATTAAGTATACAAATGCTGGCATCGTCTGCATAAAGTCAAGAATTGGCTTAAAAATACTTTCAACAATTGCACTTTTCGCCATCCAGATACCAAGCGGAATTCCGATTATAATTGAAATTAGTCCTGCTGTTAACACGAGTGATAATGTGTCAATCATTTGACTCCAATATTGTAGATTATCAATAAGCAATAATCCAACTAAGACAAATAAAGCGAGTCCCCATTTTCTTTTATGAAGCCAAAACGTTCCTAAAGTAATAATAATTATTAAGAGCCATGATGGCGGAATAGATAGTACCCAACCAATTCCATCAACACACCACCCAATAAAATTACGAATTCCTCCAAAAAATGCACTTGCATTTTTAATCCAATCAACTAACCAATCAATCCAATCAGCTAGGGGTAGACGTGGTAGTATATCCATCAAAATCAACCTCACTTCCGGACAGAGCTCCTAGAACAGCTCCTCTAACAATAATTCCGCGTAGTTTATTTTCAGTTACAACTGCGAGTGGCACAGGGCTTGTTGATACCTGTTCAAACAAGTCAGAAAGTGTGGTTTCTGGTGCTACCCTTGCAATATCATTTTTTACAATCGATTCAATTGAAGTTTGACCTGTTTTAATGAGATCGGCCACTTCTTTAGCATGAACGATTCCTACTAATTCTTTGTTTCGTCTCGTCACAAAGATACTTGAGATTCCCGCATCCTTCATACGCTGCAAGGCAACACGCGGTCCATCTTTCTCTATATTAACGGTTTCCGGACGAATCATTACATTCTCCGCAGTGAAGACCTTAGAACGATCCACATCCTCAACGAACTTCTCAACATAATCATTTTCTGGATTTGTTAAGATATCCTCAGGAGAACCAATTTGAACAATCGCTCCATCTTTCATAATCATGATGCGGTCACCAATACGTAACGCTTCATCTAAATCATGTGTAATAAAAATGATCGTCTTTTTCATTGTTTCTTGAAGATCAAGAAGTTCATCCTGCATGTCTTTACGTATTAATGGATCGAGCGCTGAGAATGCTTCATCCATTAATAACACATCGGGGTCGTTAGCAAGAGCTCTTGCTAAGCCAACACGTTGCTGCATCCCACCAGAAAGTTGACTTGGATAACTTGATTCATATCCCTTAAGTCCAACTAAATTTAATGATGTTGTTGCCGTTTCTCGTCTTTTTCCTTTTGGTACACCTTGAACTTCAAGACCATACTCTACATTTTCAAGGATTGTACGGTTCGGAAATAACCCGAACTTCTGGAAAACCATACTCATCTTTTTACGTCGTGCTTCACGAAGTTTCTTTTCATCCATCTTCGCAAGATCATCCCCATCAATCATGACACTACCTGTAGTTGGCTCAATTAAACGATTTAATAATCGAACAATTGTTGACTTACCACTACCTGATAGTCCCATAATGACAAAAATTTCTCCATCTTGGACTTCAAAACTAGCTTGGTTAACCCCTACCGTCATTCCCGTTTCTTTCAGTATGTCATCCTTACTTTTTTTCTCTGCAAGTAAGTCCAAGGCACGTTTTGGTTTCTTTCCAAAGACCTTTGTCAGACCTTCAACTTTTATCTTCGCCACAGACTATTCACCTCTTTGTCATCGTCCTGTAATATTCAACTCTCTTACTATACAGTTTTAAAATATATTGAGCAATTTTCATATAACGGACAAATTGATTATATTTTATGTACAGTTTAAACTGTACGCTTTAAAAGTTATGAATCCTAACATATCCTCCTTATTCCTCTGTTATCGTCTTACATCACTCAGTTCTTCCTACTTATCATATCTGCTACACTTTAGTAGGAGAGTTAAAGGAGGTCACTAACATGTTAGATCGTTCTAATGAAACATGTGATCAGATCGAACAGGCACGCAAAGATTTCATCCACGAGCTTTCACAAAATATGCACCTGTACGGTATATCTGATTCTGTTGGCCGATTGTATGGCACTGTATTATTTGCTGATCATCCAATGACACTTGATGAAATGAGTCAATCACTAGGCATGAGTAAAACTAGCATGAGTACAGGAATCAGGGTTCTAATGGAAGCGAATATGGTTGAAAAAGCTTGGCAAAAAGGTGTTCGAAAAGATCTTTATCAGCCAGTTGATGATTGGTATAAATCGTTTTCAACTGCCTTTGTAAAAAGGTGGAGAACATCTGTTATAAACAATCTTCAAGCCGTTCATCAAATGCGTGATACTTTACAAAGAATGCAACAGGAACAAGACATTTCAGATGATTCAATTCGGTCCGACTCATTAATAACAGATCTTGAAAAGCTACAACATGCTGAGAACTACTACAATTGGTTAGCTGAAGTTACTGAGATTTTTGAGAGTGGTAAAATTTTTGATTTAATTCCCAAAAAATAAGCCCGACCTTTGAACGCCAAACTTAATGAGACTATTTACTCGGTTAATATACCCTCTCACAAATAAAATAAACAACGTGATCTCAACTTTTGTCGAAATCACGTTGTTTATTTATATTTTCTCTCCATTTGAAACTATAAAATCCCCGACTAGGCGTCAGATACAGAACGTGAAGCAGATGAGCTCTTTAATGATTCAACAAGATATATTGAAATCATTAACCAAGTCAAACTAAATAAAGTCCCTCCCATGATATCAGTAAAAAAATGTACGCCTAAATATACTCTGCTGGCTCCCATTAAAACAACCAAAGTGATTGCTGAAATAACCGTCAGCTTTCGTACTGTGCCCTTCTCGATCATGATATAAGAGAGATACACAATAAGTCCAAACAACGATACAGCCGCCATAGTATGACCACTTGGAAAGCTATAACCTGGCTGATCGATTAAATAATTCACCTCAGGTCGTACTCTACTTATTAATTGTTTGGCTATTAGATTTAATACCCCCGTTCCACCCATAACTAAAATGGGGAGGAATGCTGCAGTCAATCGCTTGTGTTTAATCACTAATAAGATAAGCAAACTAAGGGTTAGCACAGCCATGATTCGGGTTCCACCTAACCAAGCTAAAAAAAGCATAATGGAAGTGATCCAATCATGGCGATAGTTAGGCATCCCTTCAACAAAAAAGACATCGATTGCTTGTAAATACGAACTTTCGAATGTAAAAGCAAGCAAAATAAATAAACTAAAAGTAAGCAAACTAAACCACAAAAGTGTTTTTTTATTTTTCAATGGTTTCACCTCTTCTTAAACACTGTGCATATTCTACCTATTATCTGCATGTTTGACAAACAATTTTTAAATATAGTTATTAGGTTTTCTTTATTGGTAAAGAGGGTACTTGTTAAAAGAAGTATGAACAATCAGCTAAAGGCTGGGATATGGATGAAAAAAACAAAGAATCAGCAGCCTATAATACAAGTTCCAATTCTGAATCTTACACAAATCGAGCAGCTTACTTCCGTTCAAAATAAATCGACAAACATGTTTATATCTAATGACATGGTTAAAGGCATTTCTTTAGCGCATATGGATCTATTCTTAGCTTCTCCATGCACAAAAATCATTCATATAGAAGACATGGAACAACTAGATGCGATTCTTAGCAGAATAACAGCCAAACAAAAAGCAAAACTAACCATCGTATCAGCCAATACACAAGTTCTGAAGGCAGTTTTCAACAGCTATACTTCATGTAGGCGAGTCTTTTATGCCAAAGAGCATTCATGGTCAGCAACTGCGCTGATCTGTTTATTAAACAAGTTAGGCATTAAAACTGTTTTGCTTCAACCAGAGCTTGCACTCATGCTCACTCATACATTACATAAACATGCGTTAGTAGTATGGAGTCATGGTGAGGAAAAGGAAAAGATGCACAAGCTTTTTAGTGCTAATGTTGATGCAATGACACTTTCTTTAACTAATGACAGCAGAAAAATGTTTGATGAATATTTGAAGCTTCACATTCTCAAAAGACCAGTATTTGTGGCTCATCGTGGAGCGCCGCAGTTAGACATTGAGAATACGTTACCAGCATTTGAAAAAGCGGTTGAATACGGAGCCGATGTATTAGAAACAGACATACGCGAAACAAAAGACAAGCAACTGATACTTTTTCATGATCCAGATATAAAACGGATCACTTCAAGCAAAGGTTTAGTCTCTTCTTTTTTGCTAGAAGAATTAAAAGACTTACTTCCTGTTGTTACATTAGATACATTTTTAACAAGGTTCCGGCAGTCGCCCCAGTTGCTGTTAATTGAAATCAAGGAAAGGCACACTGTTACAGAAGTAATTAAACTTGTAGAAAAATATAGTATGGAACATCGTGTACATATCCAAAGCTTTGATCCGGAATCACTACAAACCGTCCGCTCATTAAATGAAGAAATTGGTGTGAGTTTACTATACTCTCATAACAAATGGTCCAAAAATCGTATATCTCATGCAACTGTCCATCAGACATTATCTCAGACACAGAGCTCACTAAATATAAAATCAACTCGTTCTTTTCACCGAACGAAAAACTCATTCTCCAAGTGGGGATTACATTCATTTATATGGACCATTCGCAGAGAGAAAGAGTTATATAGGCTGTGGTCCTTGGGTGTTTCCGGGTTAATTATTGACTGTATCCAGCATCTAATAAAAATTCCGATACATCTTGAGATTCTAGATGCCCCTAAGTTTAATCAAAATGGGGACTTGGTTGTTCCAGAAAAAGCCTATGCTTGCTACACTAATGGTTCAAAAAAACTTGTTCCTGTGAAATGGATGATGCAAGAAGATACTCGTTTAATCGAACTAACAAGCACAACAAAAAGATTAAATAGCTTAAACACTTTTTGTATCTATCAATTTTCTATAAACGGATTGAAACGTTCAGTTATTTCAAAAATGACCATTATAGAAGAAAAAAATAATAAGAGAGGTGCCTGATGAATAAGGATACGTCTGAATCAAATCGTCGTGATCATCTTATCTCCCGGATTATCGAATTAGGTGTTTTTAAATTAAAAAACCGTCACCTGTTTGAATTAAGTATGGCAGAGATCGATCATCTTTATCGGAAATTGATGATGGAAAAAAATCAGCAAGTATAAAAAGAGCTAAATGACAATGTTGTCATTTAGCTCTTTGTTCATTTTCAATTAATCCTTATCCTAAGAAAAATCTCATTAAAAGTGTGGCACCAATTACTGTTGCCGCTCCACCAAGACGTGTTGAAATTTGCGCAAATGGCATAAGCCCCATACGATTTGATGCAGAAAGAATCGCCACATCTCCAGTACCACCTAAACCACTGTGACAACCAGTTACGATCGCAGCTTCAATTGGATACATATTCATAAGCTTGCCTACAAAGAAACCAGAACCAACCATTGCCAGAACCACTGACGCACAGATGATTACATATGAAACTGAGAATACAGCTGCTACGCTTTCCAATGGAATAAACATAATTCCAAGTCCCACCATTAAAGGCCATGTAAATGAAGATGATACAAATTTATAAAGCTGATGTGAACCAAGCTCCATTTGAGCTGGCATAATATTAAGTACTTTTACAAGTGCCGCCAAAATAATCATTAGAACAGCACCAGAGATTCCTACCCATCCTTCAAGTACTCCACCAAAAATAAAGAAAGTAGAAGCGACAAGCACACCAGCACCCATCAAACGAAAATCTACAGGAGCTTCTTTTTGCTTCTCGGTAAAGATATCGTTTGCACCTTTAGCACGAACGAGCACTCCGTTACCATTAAGGTCAGGGCGTTTTTCCCCAAGCTTTTTCATCATTCCTGCACAAATAATTGCTACGATATTACCTATAATAGCAGCTGGTACTAATTGAGCAAGTAACTCTGTTGATGGTTGATCAATCATCGTTGCATACGAAATAGAGAGTGGAAGAATTCCTTCACCAATTCCGCCTGAAATAATTGGTACAATAATAAAGAAGAATGTATGATACAGCTCATATCCAAATAATGAACCAACAATCAAGCCAACAGCAACCGCACTAAGTGTTCCTGCTACAAGTGGAATAAACATTCTTGCAAATCCCTGAAGTAAAACAACACGACTCATTCCTAAGATACTTCCCACTACCAGAACAGCAATATAAGCATATAAGAAGTTGGACGTACTCATTAATGTATCAACTGCATCAATAGCAGGTGCATTAAACCATCCTAAAAACACTGCAATAGAAGGTAATAATAAAGATAAGATAGTTGGACCACCAATATCCTTAAGAATTGGCGTTTTTAAACCTATATCTCCAAGTAACATTCCAATAACCATAATGACGGCAAAACCGCCAATCATATCGCTTGGTAATTCATTAAAATAGGCAGCCAAAAAAACCGCTGCTGCAATAAAAATATACAAAGGTAATGGTAGAACTCCTACCTTAATCTCCATAATTTTTGCCCAAATGCCGTTGTTGTTTGGGTCTTGGTTGTTCATGTTGTTTACGTTTTCACTCGGCATAGCCATCTTTCTAACACCTCCGGATAATATAGTTACAGTGTAAGCGGGTTCATTCTTTTTGTCGTTTTTTCTTAGTATTTTAACCTTTAAATAAATAATTTAATTACGAATCCAACTGTCAATTCCAATCAAAAAAAGCCCTCTCGCAGAGAGATGGGCTTAGACAATACTGTTATCATTTAAAGAATCGATGCGATTTCAATATCATTTTTCGTTAAGTGATTTCTAAGTTCCTTAACAAATAATAAAGCATGCTCACCGTCACCATGTACACAAACCGTATCGGCTTCCATTGGAATGGTACTTCCATCCACTGCCGTAACGGTTGATGTAGTCACCATCTGCAATACTTGTTGAACCGCTTGTTCATGATCAGTTATTAGAGCATTTGCAGAAGTACGTGGTGTTAATGTGCCATCTGGTTGATAGGTACGATCAGCGAATACCTCGTTGGCAGTTTTTAATCCGTATTTTTCTCCTGCTTTCGTTAATTCGCTCCCTGCTAAACCAAATAAAACAAGATTAGGGTTAGCATCTTTGACTGCTTTAGCGATGGCTTCAGACATAACTGAATCAACGGCAGCCATATTAAATAATGCTCCGTGTGGTTTAACGTGCTGCATTGTCTGATTATGCAAACGACAGAAGCCTTCAAGCGCACCAATTTGATAGAAGACAAAATTATAGATATCCTCTGGCGTTGTTTGAATTGGTCGTCTTCCAAAACCAAATAGATCACTAAATCCTGGGTGAGCTCCAATTCTTGCCCCGTGCTCCTTCGCCAATTTGACTGTCTTAGCCATCGTGTTATGGTCTCCTGCATGGTATCCACACGCAACATTCACGGACGTTACTAATGGTAATATTTCTTCATCATTTCCAACCTTAAATACCCCATAGCTTTCACCGAGATCGCAATTTAAATCAATTTTTTTCATCGTTCTTCCCCTTTTCTATCAGCTTACTTGAACACCTTTTAATCCGATCGCTGCTTTTATTTCTGCAATTTCTTTTTCAGACTGAATATATATTTGTTCAGCTTCTTGCAGGGAAACTTCATCAAAGACCACCCATTCACCAGGTCTTAATTGAGCAAGTTTTGGAATATCTACAATCATAACCTGACCGATACGTGGATAGCCTCCTGTAGACTGACGATCAGCTAATAATATAATTGGTTTTCCACCAGGAGGAAGCTGGATCGTTCCAAGTGTAACGGCCTCTGATAATAATTCAAATGGTTCTGATAATTCAATGGTTTGATCTGTATCTAGCCGATAACCCATCCTGTCCGATTGGGTTGAAATTTGAAAAGGAGAACCGAAAAATAAATCCCGACTTTGTTCTGTAAACCGATCATAGTGACTTCCTTTTAACACACGAATAATTGTCTGCTCATTTGTAGAACCTGGTGAACGTGAAACACTCCACTTTGGTGATGAGCGATGTTCTGATAAACGTTTCATAAAATCCCTTGATGCTTGAGGCATTGGCAACAAGTCTAATACATCACCTTTTTGCAGCGCTCTACCTTTATATCCACCTAAACCTGCACGTAAATAAGTGCTTTTACTTCCCATTAGAACTGGTACATCAAAACCACCTGCGACAGAAAGATATGCACGGCATCCTTTTTTTAATGGCTCAAAATGGAGCAATGAGCCTGCTGAATAAATAAAGGAGTATGTACTTGCAGCCGTTTTCCATTCATAACCGGAAGCATTCCACCACCAGATACCGCAATCAATCGGTCCTCATCAAATTTTAATGATGGACCTGTCATAGTCATTTCAAGAACAGCCTCATTTTCCGCATTACCAACGAGTAGATTTGATATTCGAAGGGATCTTGCATCCATTGCACCAGTAACGGATACCCCTTGACTCATATACCCAAAACGTCCTAAATCCTGAATCGTTGTCTGCAGTCCAGGCTTCACAACTTGAATACTCAATTTAGTCACGCTCCTTTAAGTCTTGATATTCCTCTAAGGAGATTGGTCTAAACCTCACAATATGACCTGGCTTTAACAAGCTTGGTTCATCTCGATTTAAATCAAACATTTTAAGGGGAGTTTGACCAATTAACTGCCAACCTCCTGGTGTGACCATTGGATAAACTCCTGTTTGTTTGCCTGCAATTCCAACTGAACCTGCTGGAATTTCTAAGCGGGGCTGTTGTTTACGTGGGGTTGCGATTGATTCGGACATTCCTCCCAAAAAAGGAAAACCGGGAGCAAACCCAATCATATACACTTGATAGCTCCCTTTAGAATGAATCGAGATGACATCATCAACCGTGAGTTGATTATAATCGGCTACTTCCTGTAGATCCGGTCCCAAAGTCCAGTCATAACACACTGGAATTTCAATTGTTTCTGGCTCTACATTGAGTTGATGATGTTTACTAGAAATAATATAGTCATCTAACAATTGACGTACTCTGTCACTTGGACTAAGTATAGAAGCTGGCTCTGCAGATAACACAAGTGCTGGATCATAAAACACTGCTACACCGGTGTAACTAGGTAAACTCTCAAGAAAACCAGGAAAAGGAGATGTTTTAAGGAGATCAATCAAAGCAAGTATATTTTTTTGTGTATTCGGATCAATCTTATCGGCGAATTGAACAATCATTGATGTTTCATTTAGTGAATAGATATGTGGAAATAAAGATATCTCTCCCATTTTGAACTCCCCTTTCTAGATTAAAACAGTAAACTTAAAGAAATGGTTCGATTAATTCATCAGCACGGATGCTGCAAGTATAACGAAAAACAGGTCTACCTACTGAACCATAAA
Organism: Alkalicoccobacillus plakortidis; assembly: GCF_023703085.1. Taxonomy (NCBI): domain Bacteria; kingdom Bacillati; phylum Bacillota; class Bacilli; order Caryophanales; family Bacillaceae; genus Shouchella; species Shouchella oshimensis. The sequence goes on from NZ_JAMQJY010000001.1 coordinate 1,448,514, forward strand.
CCATATTTACAGATAATACCTCAGAATCCTCAAGTAGTTTTAGATATTTCCGAATGGATACCTGTGAAATATTCGTATCATTTGCAATATCCTCTGTTGAAAAAGTGGCGTCTCCACGATTTTTGATCGCTTTCCAAACTACCTGTAAGGTTGACCTTGTTAAGCCTTTTGGCAGAGATGGTTTCTCAATATGTGCAGATGCATTTTGCATAAGATGGTCTAACTCTTGCTGATTTAATACATCTGATTGTTTAGTCTGATTCATACGTTTATTATACATTTGCAGAGCGTGTTGGAATCGATCAAATGTAAAAGGTTTTATTAAATAATCAACAGCACCATGCCTGAGTACTTTAGATATCGTATCTGATTCAGAGGCTGCTGAAATCATCATGACGTCGACCGCTAAGTCTTTTCTTCTAATTCGTTTTAAAAGTTCAATTCCACTTTTTCCAGGCATATAAATATCTAAAAGGATTAAATCAACTTTTTCGTTTTCAATGATCTCCCAAGCTTTCTCTATACCTGATGCTATACCAACTAGTGAAAAACCTTCACTCATTTCAATATACCTTTTATTTAAATCTGCTACCATTGGATCGTCTTCTACAATTAATACATAAATCATTGTTGTTCATTGTCTCCTTGCTTCTCAAATGGAATATAAATGGTGAATATTGTGCCGACACCTATATCGCTTGTCATTAATAAATGTCCTTTTAAGTTAGTTACACTTTGTTCGATGAGAGCCAAACCAAATCCTCGGTCTGCACCTTTGGTGGAATAGCCTTTTTTAAATACTTTCTCCTGTTGTTCTTGATTCATGCCCTCTCCTGTATCACTCACTTCAATTCTAAGTTCATTTTCCTTAAATCTTAATGAAAGCTCTACCAATTTTGTATCCTTAGATTGCACTGACTCTACGGCGTTTGTTAAAAGATTTCCGACAATAGTCACTAGTTCATAGACAACATCTTTGTCCTCTGATTTTGGGATACTGCCTTGAATATCAAGGTTAAAATCTACACCTTGTTCACGTATATAACTTTGTTTCCCTATTAAGAAACCTGCCAAAACTGTATCTTTCACATTGCCCATTATTTGTTCCGTTTCATGTCCAGTTACTTCTGTGAATCTAGCTAAATAGTCAGCTGCTTGATCGTACTGCTTTAAATGAATTAATCCTTGAAGAACATGAATCGTGTTCATAAATTCATGGGTTTGAGCTCGGAGTGCATTGGCATAGAGTTTAACTCCTGTTAGTTGCTCAGCAAGCATTGCCACATCTGTCTTATCTTTAAAAGTCGCAATAGCCCCCACTGTTTGATGTTTAATTCTAATCGGAACTTCATTAATTAAGAGTTCGAAGCCTTCCATTCGAATTTTCCGATCAAGGATTGGCTTATTAGACTTTAAGACTTCTTTTAATTTTGTACCAGGCAAAACTTGTTCAACATCTTGTCCAATCAAGTTTTCGTTGACACCCATTTTTCTAAATACTTCTTTTGCCTCTGCATTAGTTAATCGAACTCGTCCATTGTTGTCAATTGCTACTATACCCTCTTTTGTTGATTCAAGCATTGCGCTTCTTTCCTCTAACACCGTCGCAATTTCTTCTGGTTCAAGATTATACATCAGGCTTTTTACACGTCTAGCAAGTAACACCGCACCAATTCCACCAACAATTATACTTAAAACCATTCCCATATAAAGTGGTCGGAGCATCGTGCCAATAATATCATCAATTTGGTTAAGGGTAATTCCAACAGCAACGGCGCCAATAAATTCTCCAGTTTCATTATAGATTGGGCTAAATGCTCTTAATGATTCACCTAAAGTGCCTCTTGCTGTTGAAACGTACTCTTCCTGAGTTTCTAACGTCTTTTTTTCATCTCCACCTTCAAAAGGCAGCCCCACTAAATCGGGATTAGGGTGAGATCGTCTGATTCCATTCCTATCTAGCACAACAACAAAGTCCGTATTAGTAGCTTCAATCACATACTGTGTGTACTGTTGTAATTCTTCATTTACTTTAACATCTTCCTCTAAGACTTGATGAACCATATTTGTTCCTGCAACTAACCGTGCTGTATTAAGAGCAATTTCCTCCTCTTGCTCCTGTATGGTATCGGTTGTTTCCAAACTAATCATATAGAAAGTTACAGCAAGTGAAAGCAAAACAATTAACGTAACAAAGATTGCAAGACGCCGCTGTAATGTCCATTTTCTTCTCATATAAAGCCTCTTTCTTAGGTCAATGTTACATACTACTTTAAAAATTAGTATACCACTCAGTACATATGCCAACAAATAGTGCTTTTTAATTTAATAAAAAACGCTTAAGAGATTGAGCTCTCTTAAGCGCCTTTTATTATCATTTATCCTAGCTTTAAGTAACCTAGTGCTACCACAGCTACCATCAAAACAACAAAAACAATCCATAATGACCCTGTTGTTTCTCTACGTTTGGTTTTACCCATTATTACTTCCATAATACCGATTAACATAATCGCTAGTAAGCCTTTAATTAAGAAACTAATATTTCCACTAACGAAGTTTCCAATGTCTGCGCTTGCGTTAAGATTAAAAACAAGCATACCAATTCCTGATACAAGCATAATTATGTAGAACAAACGGACGATCATATAAATAATTTTTGATGCTTTAGGTTTACCAAAACGGAATAAAAAGTACGCAGCTAAAAAGAATAAAAGTAAAAAAGCCCAAGATCCCGCATGAGATTGATAGAACATATTGTACATTCGTGCACCCCCTTCAGTTAATTTCTATTATAATAGATAATTTCTTATACAACACCCTTTAATAGAAGAGTTTGACCTACTTATATGGTGCAGGCTCTTGTTTTACAGAGAGTATCGTTCTCTCATCTGAATTAGTTAATTGCTTCTCAATTTTTCTATAAGAGACATACATCGCTATTCTCCAAGGCAAAATCATTCCGTAGGCAAGTAGAAAAAACATACCAGATAATTCTTCTGGGTTTATATCTTTACCAAGAAACGCACGAAAAGCTACTCGAATAATTAATAATCCCATAAGTATAAACATAAATGCTTTTGATCGTTGAAGAAAGATTTTGCCATCTCTAATTTCAAACTTCGACGTAATAATCAAGAAAATCGAAAAAACCGCGCCGACTGCAAGCGCTTCCGCAACTTGTAAAGAAGCAGGCCTGGTTGGTTCATATAAAAACATCAAAAACCCTGTGGACATAAAAATAGGAGGTAATATGATTTTTCTTAATGAAGCTGTTTTTTAGCCGCTTTCATTCGAACTAAAAGCGCAATTCCTCCCATTACTAATGCAAGAACAATTGGAATGAGGATTAAGTTATTATCCAACTTGAATTCCCCCTTTCAGTTTAGATTCACTTTGATACAGTGTTTTGAAACATGAAAGCCTGTCCCGCAACTAATCTGCTGGCGGAACAGGAATCAATGGGTCAACCATTTACATACATTAGGATAAGCGAATAACCAATGATTAATGCAAAAAGTATCGTAATATGATTAAGAGAATAAATAAACATCGCGGTTGCCCATTTATAATCACTCATTTTTTTATAACCGGCAATCCCAAGAATCATCCATCCAAGAGTAAGGATAAAAGCAGTAATCGCAATGGTTTTACTAAATGGATAAAACAAAACCGATGATGCAAGTAATAAAACAAGATACACAAGCGTTTGAATCTTTGTTCGTTTGATACCTTTTACAACTGGCAACATAGGCACACCAGCAGCACGGTAGTCATCAAGCTTGCGAATGGCAATCGCATAAAAGTGAGGCATTTGCCATATTAACATCAAAACAAACAAGCCAATTGATGCAGGGTGATAAATATCAGATGATACGGCTGCCCAACCAATTAATGGTGGAACTGCACCTGATAAACTCCCAACTTCTGTATTATAAATCGTACTACGTTTTGTCCAAATTGTATAAGGGACTGTGTATAAAAACAACCCAAGAAAACCAAGCACTGCCGCGAGCGGACTCGCAAAAGCAAGTAAAATCATACCTACCACTGCAAAAGAAATTCCTAAAATAAGTCCATTTTTTGTAGAAACTGTTCCCGTAACGGTTGGACGTTTTTTTGTCCGTTCCATTTTTGCATCAATATCACGGTCATATAAATTATTAAAAGTCCCTGCAGCTCCAATCACAAGAGAACTTCCAAGTAAGGCCAGGATAATAGATCCCATATGATCAAATAAAGATCCTCCATGTATAAATAAAGCAAAACAAAGTCCCGCAACCATTGCGAGTACATTTGATTTAATAATTCCAGTTTTTATCGTTTCAAATAGAATATCCGCATAATAGGATACATTTGAAACTGAAGTTGTTTGGTCCACTGTTTTTTCTAACTTCACACTTTTCATTTGGGACTCCTCTCTCAGTATAAAGACTTGCATGCCACAGCAAAGTCAAGCCACTGATTTGTTCAAAAAAGAGTCTTCCTTCTTGGCAATTTGACACTTTTTAAACCGCTTGGCTTACTCATTAAGTCTATCATAATCCTTCACAAATAAAAGATTCAGAAACGACAATCCAAAAACCTGTCAAAGCTTTGTGACTACTTTTTGACAAGATTCCATCATTATTTGTGAAGGAATTCACTTGCCAAGTGTATTATACTCTCTTTTATACTGATTGCAAGAGTTAGCATTTGGAAGATTAAGAACGTACCTCTGGATTAATTGGCGTAGGAGGATTGTCTCCACTTAAGCTGGCTATCAAGTTATCCGCTGCTAACTGAGCCATTTTATGTCGAGTCTCTAAAGTTGCTGAACCAATATGAGGAAGGGTTACTACATTTTTCATTCTCAACAATGGATGGTCTGCCGGAACTGGCTCTTCTTTAAATACATCAAGCCCAGCTGCATAAATTTCTCCCTCTTCAAGTGCCTGAATAAGAGCCTCTTCATCTACTGTGGCTCCCCTTGACCCATTAATAAATACAGCCGTTTCCTTCATTAATTTAAATTGTTCCGCTCCCATTAGATCATACGTTTCTTTTGTTAACGGTGTTAGTAAGCAAACAACATCAGACTGCTCAAGTAACTCATCCAATGAACAATACGTAGCTCCATACGTTTCTTCAGCCCAATTATTTCGTGAGCGATTATGATAAAGAATCTCCATGTCAAAACCACCTGCTGCACGTTTAGCAACGGTTTGTCCAACTCTACCCATGCCAATGATACCAAGCTTCTTATGATGAACATCTAACCCGAAGTGTTCTTGTGTTAAAGAAGCCTTCCAATTGCCGCTTTTAACAAGTTCATCTAGTTCAACAACTCGTCTTCTTGTAGCCAAAATAAGCGACATCATTGTGTCAGCAACAGTATCGTCAAGCACGGTTGGAGTATTGGTTGCCAAAACTCCACATTCAGTTAAATCACGAATTGTTAAATTATCATAACCGACTGTAATATTACTTACTACAGATAGCTTAGGGGCTTTTTCTAAAAGGCTCTTGTCCACTTTTAATCCTGAACCTAACACACCCTCTGCCTCTGTAAGCTCTTTCATAAATTCAGAGTGATTGTCATCAGTTAATTTCTCATAATATGTAACACTACAGGTCTCTTTAATACGCGCCAGTAAATCTTCTGGTACACGACTATACACAATAACTTTTGGTTTCATCAAAATCCCTCCAAAAATTTCTTTACCTCCAGTATAACAGAGCTTACCGTTAGAAAAGAGAGATTTATGCTTTTTTATGGAGGAAGACGTGTTTTGATTTCTCATCTCCCTCCTCATGTACCATTAATTTAAGGCTTGCTGCAGGTCATCTAGTAGATCTGAAGAATCTTCAAGCCCAATCGACAAACGAACTAACCCTTCTGTAATGCCAATTTCTTTTCGTCGTTCTGCTGGTATCGAAGCATGTGTCATTTTTCCTGGAATGGAGATTAAACTTTCTATAGCTCCTAGACTCTCTGCTAATGTAAAATACTTCAAAGATGAAATTATTTCTTCCGCTCTCTCTCCACTTCCACTCTCAAAGGAAAGGATTCCACTAAATCCTTCTGCTTGCGATTGATGAAGTTTGTGCCCTTTATGAGAGACTAGCCCAGGATAATAGACACGAGCTACTGAGGGATGGTCCACCAAAAACGTTGCGATTTCTTTTGTTGTTTTTTCAATTTCCTCCATTCGAATGCCCAATGTACGAATACCCCTTATAAGGAGCCAACTATCCTGTGCACCTAACACAGCCCCAATTGAATTTTGTAAAAAAGCTAGTTGCTCAGCCAATTCCGGAGAATTTGTGACAGCTAGACCTGCTACGACATCACTATGACCACCTAGGTATTTGGTTGCGCTATGAATAACGATATTCGCTCCAAGCGTAAGTGGATTTTGCCAATAAGGTGTTGAGAACGTATTATCAACAATCAATAGCAATGAATGGTCCAAAGCTAGTCGACTTACTGCACGAATGTCTGTAATCGTCAGAAGTGGATTGGTTGGTGTCTCAAGAAAGATGGCTTTTGTTTCAGGGCGTATGGCCGCTGCCACTTTGTTCAAATCCGTTGTATCTACAAAATCAGCCGTTATGCCTTCTTTAGAAAGTACTTTGACAATTAATCGATAGGTCCCACCATATACATCTTCGGATAAAAGTAAATGGTCTCCACTTGAAAATAATTTAAACACAGTAGTAATGGCTGCCATACCGGATGAAAAAGCAAATCCATCCGTTCCCTCCTCTAACTGAGCAATGAGTTGCTCTAGTGCATGCCTTGTTGGATTACCCGTTCTAGCGTATTCATATTCAAACTTGCCTACACTCCGTTGTTTGAATGTACTTGATAAATGAATTGGAAAGCTCACGCCACCAGTCTGTTTATCTTGAGGAATGCCTCCATGTATCAGCTTGGTTTTTTTCTTCATTTTTAGTCCTCCTCATAAATACCAGTACTCAAATATCGTTCACTTCCATCTGGGAAGATTGTAACAACTGTTGATCCTTCTTTCGCTGCCTGCGCCTCGCGAATCGCAGCCACTAGAGCAGCACCGGACGAACTTCCTACTAACAGTCCTTCAAACCGTGCTAAGTCTCTTACTGCCTGGAATGCCTGTTTATCTTGAATCGTGTGAATGTTATCAAATAAATTTTGATCCATAATTGAGGACATTCGGTCCATTCCTATACCTTCCGTACGATGTGGCCCAGACTCTCCTCCGTTTAACACAGACCCTTGAGGCTCTACAACTACCGTCCGAATGTTCGAATTCTGCTCTTTCAAATAGCGAGCTGTGCCTGTAAATGTCCCACCGGTTCCTGCTCCAGCAACAAAAATATCGACCCGACCATTTAATTGTGACCAAAGCTCAGGTGCAAGTGTTTCATAATAGGTAAGTGGATTTGCTTCATTACTAAACTGCTCAGGACAATAGCTATCAGGAATCTCTAGTGTTAAGGCTCGTGCATGGTTAATCGCTCCCTGCATGCCAAGAGATTTCGGCGTCTGGATCACATGTGCACCAAGTGCTTGCATTAGTTGCATTTTTTCTTTGCTAAAACCTTCAGGAACGATTGCATAAACCGAGACTTCAGTTCCAACAGCAGCCATTGCCAGACCAATTCCTGTATTACCTGCAGTCGGTTCAATGATTGTACCTTTGGCTGTAATATGCCCCTCCTTAATAGCCTGCTTAATCAGATATGAACCGAGCCGATCCTTAATACTTCCTCCTGGGTTCATATATTCAAGCTTTGCAATCAGCTTTACTTGATTAGGCAGAGGCACGTGTCTAATTTCAAGCAGCGGCGTCCCTCCAATTAATGTATGAACACTTTTATGAAACACACTAAGCGCCTCCTTTTCCCTATATATATACAATTCCAATTGGTTTAGTTACCTCTTTTTAGCTCTATACATATGGTATTAAAATCAGAGGTTGAGAGAGGATGCAAAAAATCATGGGAACAGATTTCACTGGACTATTTAATGAATGGGCACAAACATATGATCAAACGGTTACGGGAGGAGATATCCAATATAAGGAGGTTTTTCGATTTTACGATGAGATATTAAATGAAGTAGTCCAACACTCCAAAGGCAATGTAGTTGAATTTGGTGTAGGTACAGGGAATTTAAGCAAACGACTACTTGAAAGTGGATTATCAGTTACAGGAATAGAGCCTTCAATAAAAATGCGAGAAAAAGCAGCTGAGAAACTTCCTGCTTTAACTTTACTAACTGGAGATTTTCTGAGCTTTCCCCCACTACAAAACGATGTCGATTCCATTGTTAGCACCTACGCTTTTCATCATTTAACAGACGAGGAGAAAGGAACAGCCTTTCATCTGTATAAGGAGCTTTTATCTAAAAATGGGCGCATTGTATTTGCGGATACTACATTTGAAACAGAGGAGAAAAAACAGCAAATGATACAAATTGCAGAGGATAAAGGATACAATCGACTCGCCGAAGATCTTCGTAGCGAATTTTATACGACCTTACCGACGCTTTCACAAATAGCTGAAGATGCTGGCTTCTGCATTTCATTTAAACCATTAAATCAATTTGTCTGGCTTTTTGTGGCTGAGAAGTTAAATAAATAAGTGACTGAGATAGATCTATACAGATAACCTTTAGAGATGAACGGAAGCATTATGATGTGATTCCTTAAAGTTAGAGTGATTTCAAAATCCGAGAAAAAGGGGAGTCTGCAGTCTATCCGCTACCGGGACGGGGGCACGCTTTCCGCGAGAGGGCGTTGAACTAATTTGGCCTTGCCAAATCATTTCAACCCTGCCCTTTAGTCGAGGCCACTGAAAAAGTCAGTTAGAAAAAAGCTCACGGGCACCGCTCCAGGAGAAACCTTCGCTTTCCGCGGGAACGGCCTCAGCCCTTGAAGTGGAAGGGCACCCCTTCAATGTCTTCAGACTCGTTCTGTTCCGCAGGAGTCTTCGGTTTCTCCTTCCGCTATTCTTCTGATCAACTAAATGGCAACGTTCTTTTTTAGGTATAGTCGTCATTTTAGTCTGCCTCTCTCTTTTTACCTCAGATTCTTCTTCATTTTTGATAAGATAAGTGTATCTAACATGAAAGTGGTGGCTGACTATGATTCGAAAACAACAAACTCTCCAACTCAGTGCGTATGCTGATCTATATGATCTCATCGTTCCTAAAGATCATACATTACGGAAACTGAATGATCTTATTGATTTTTCCTTTATTTATGATGAGTTGGTACAGAATTATAACGTGGATCACGGTCGCTCAGCCATAGACCCTATTCGAATGTTTAAATATCTATTGTTAAAAAGCATATTTCCATTATCAGATGTGGATCTGGTGGAGCGTTCTAGATATGATATGTCGTATAAATACTTCTTAGGCATGGCACCTGAGGAAGAGGTCATTGATTCAAGCTCCTTAACGAAGTTCCGTAAATTGCGTTTAAAGGATCTGAATGTACTTGATTTATTAATCGGAAAGACAGTCGAACTAGCGGTTGAACAAGGCGTCATTAAAAGTAAAACGATCATCGTTGATTCTACTCATACCCAGGCACGTTATAACCAGAAAAAGCCGATCGATATTCTGCGAGAACGATCAAAAAACTTGAGGAAAGCAGTCTATTCTGTCGATGAGTCCATCAAGTCAAACTTCCAGCTAAGCCAACTCAGAATGATTTAGATGAAGAACTCGTGTACACGCAAACCCTCTTGAGTGTGATCAAACAACATCCGACCCTGCATGCCTATCCAAAGGTGACGGAGCCGTTGAATCTAGTAGAAGAAACCGTCAACGATGATATCGAACGCCTCCAATCCATGAAAGATCAAGACGCCCGAAGGGGTCACAAAAGTGCCGATACGTCTTTCTTTGGCTATAAAACTCATCTAGCGATGAGTGATGAACGCGTGATTACCGCAGCGGTCATCACAACAGGAGAAAAATCGGACGCAAAGCAACTTCGAACACTCATTGAAAAAAGTGTAGACGCTGGGATGACAGTGGAATCCGTCATCGGAGATGCGGCGTATTCAGGAAAAGATCATCTCCTGTACGCGAGAGCAAATCAGATTGAATTAATTTCTAAAACCAATCCATCCATTGCCCATGGGACACGCTCAAAGGAAGAAGAGTTTGAGTTTAATAAAGATGCGGGGATGTATGTATGTAAAGCGGGCCATTTAGCTATTTTGACACACAGACAAGGAACGACGAAGCAAGGCAAAAACCAAAGACAGAAGTATTATTTTGATATCGAGAAATGCAAGACGTGTCCCTTCCAAGAAGGGTGTTATAAACAGGGAGCCAAAAGCAAAACATATTCTGTCACCATCCATTCTCCTGAACATGAAGAACATCTCGCTTTTGAGCAAAGTGAAACGTTTAAAGAAAAAGCCAAAACGCGATACAAAATTGAAGCGAAAAATAGTGAACTAAAGCATAGACACGGGTATAAAACGGCGAATTCCTCGGGTCTATTAGCGATGGAAATTCAAGGAGCGATGGCCATCTTCTCAGCCAATCTCAAACGAATACTGAAAGTCATGGAGCAAAAATAACCCCAAAAGGGTCGGTATGATAAATAAAAACAGCCTGCCATTTCCAAAATAAAGGGAATGGCAGGCTGTTTTTATATTTTTAAAGGAACCCTTAACTACATATCAACCCTTTTTCAGTGGCCTCCCTTTAGTCCCGCAGGAGTCGGCCTCCCATCCCGTCCGCTATGTTGGACCGTCAAAATTCCCAATAAATTTTTACTTGTTATATTTAATTAGTTATTTAAATCAAAAGGATGTTTCTTAATAATAAACAGGATAATAGTATACTAATAAATCGATATGGAGAGCTTGAGACATTACAAAATGATATGAAAAAGCCGCTTGCTGGTGCGGAGTATGTTTGCGGCGGTATCGTACTCTTATATTTTGATGAGCACAAAAAAGAACCGTTATGCGAGTTAAACAACATAATGGTTCTTTTTTATGATAGATCAAATATTGCTGTCTCAGCCTTCTTTTTGTTTAATCATTAAATCCTACATATTCCGTTACAATCGCTAGAAACATTTTTCCGATGTTGTGTAATGCTTGTTCATCAAAGTCAAACCTTGGGTGGTGATGTGGGAATTGAGTGTTTTCATCTTCCGTTCTACCACCAACATGGAAAAATACACCTGGTTTTTGTTCTAGATAATAGGCAAAGTCCTCTCCGCCTAATGATGGAGCGACAACAATTGGAACCTCTGCACCTAGATGTGTACTAGCAATCGATCGAACCATTGCTGTTTCTTCCGCATGATTAACAACGGTTGGATATCCCTTTGTATAATCGATTGTAAAGTCTGCATGTGATGCTTGGCATACGCCACTAACAATATCGTTTATTTCTTGTTCAATTAACGCCCTTACATCTGGATTATAGGTTCGCACTGTACCTTCAATCTTAGCTGTGTCTGCAATGACATTAAAGGCAGTTCCCGCTTGAAAAACACCAACTGTGACAACAGCTGGATCAATCGGATTGACACGTCTGCTGACGATTTGCTGTAGATATGTAACCAATTGGCTTCCAACTGATATGGAATCAATCGTTGTATGCGGCTTAGCTCCATGACCACCTTTTCCTTGAATGTTAATGGAAAAGGAATCCGCTGCGGCCATTACTGCCCCTTCTCTAATAGCAACCTTGCCTAAAGGAATGTCAGATGACACATGTGCACCAAATACTTTATCTACCCCTTCAAGTGCTCCTGCTTCGATCATTGATTTTGCTCCACCAGGTAACAACTCTTCGGCATGTTGGAAAATCAGAACAACCGTGCCTTTTAATCGATCTTTTTCTTCAGAGAGAACCTTTGCTACACCAAGAAGAGCTGCAGTATGTCCATCATGACCGCAAGCATGCATTACACCATCTACAGTTGATCGATAAGTTACCTCATTTAGCTCATGTATAGGCAACGCATCAAAATCAGCTCGTAATGCAATGGTTGGTCCTTCTTCTGCCCCTCTGATATAAGCAAGCATGCCATGACCACCCACATTGGTTTTTACCTCTAGTCCAAACCCTTTTAAAGTCTCAGCAATATAAGATGACGTTTTTGTCTCTTGAAATGAAAGCTCAGGATGCTGATGCAAATACCTTCTCCAATTAATCACTTGTTGCTTTTCTTCATTTAATTTTTCTACTAACAAACTTGTCATGTTAATCTCCTTCTTTCTCAAACTCTCCCTATCTATTCTACCTAGATTACGGAATATACAGAAAAATGTCCACTAATATAAATCTTACTTGACTGATAGGAATAGATTGTTTATTATGAGTATACCAAATTGATCGGACAACCGAAAAGGATTTTACTTTAATTAAAAGGAGGGCTGTATGTGGGTAGACTTGAGGATGCTGTTGAGGTTCGAAAACAACAATTGATTAGCAAGCTGCTTAAGCATCATATCTATAAAAAGGACGGACAGCAGCTTTACGAATTAACTTTATCTGAAATTGAAAGGGTGTATTCCACACTTTATAGAAAGACTTCGTGAACCTTGACCTCGGATTTCAAAACTAGGTCAGGAAAGTTAGGTACGAATAACCCATAAAACGGCTGAGACAAGACTCTTTTAGCTATCTAAAAACCCAAACTATTGTACTGTTTAAGGTGCATAATAGTTCGGGTTCTTGTCCGCCAAAAAAAACGGTGTAAGGATACCGCTGCGGACATACACTCCTCACCGGCGGGCGGCTTGTGAGCCGCCCGCGGAAAAGAATTTTATGTCCGGAGCTGCAGCCCACTCTCTTGTCTTAACGCAAAAAAAAATCAAACCATGTTGAGTTGATCAACATGGTTTGATTTTGTGATAGCTAAAACATTTCTGTCCAAGCTTTGTTTTTCCTATTGGTATCAATTTTATTATGCTTTATAAGCTTTTAAGACAAATGTCTTTGGTATTCCTTTATCAAAGACATCACTTGATAAATTCGGTTCTTCAATCAAACTTCTAATGACTAATCCTGCTTGTGCAGCAGAGGTGACAATATCTCCAAGTGTCCATTTTCTCAGCAGGACAGTTGAAGCATTATCAGCATCATACTTGGAGTAAGAGACATTTTGTTCTGTTAATGATGTGTCAAAATAGTCTCCGGTTACTTTATGTTTGCGAATTTTTGCCGTAGTGCCCTTTGATGTAATCAGCTTTGTAGAAACCGGATGAAAATCACGGATGACACACTCTCCACCTTGATCAAGCAATGCATGAATCATTTGGAAAAAGGGGATGAGATCCTTAAAGTAATGAAGAATGCCCATCTCTGCAAATACGAGCTGATAGGGCTCTTGATCTTCTAATTTGAGATCAAGCACATCACCTAAGAGATATGAAATAGACACATCTGCAGCATCTGCAAGCTCTAGTGCATATCTCTGATTCCCTTCAGAAAAATCCGCAACGGTAACATCTGCTCCAAGTAAAGCTAGTGGAACGGCTTTTGTTCCATTTGAACCCATCAGATTCATGATTCGTGTACCACTCACTTCACCGAAATGTGGTAATAAAGTGACCAGTGGTTTCTGTGGATTTTCTTTTATTTTTAACGCAGCGTCCTCTGGAGTTCCAAATCGAGTCACCCATGCTTGATAGGATTCATCATTCCACGCCTGCTTGTTTTGATTCGTTGTCAAACTCTTTTGATCCACAACGTCCACCTAATCCATCAGCTTTTTTAGCCGATTAAATTTTTTATCATATGGTAATATGCATGTCCATATAAATCAAACGATTCTAATTCGTGGAATTCGAAACGTTCATATAAACGTTTTGCACGTTCATTTGCCTGCTCTACATTTAAGGATAGTTTTGTATACCCTTTTTCATAGGCTTCTTCTTCAAACGCCTCTAAAAGCATCGTCCCAATCTTTTGATTACGAAAATCCTCAGCCACGGCGATTGAATCAAGATAATACTCCCCAAGCTTGAGTTTCCGGTTGAATAACTGGTGCCGGGATTTTAAAGTAGGTCGCTAGTTCATCACCTAGCTGTTTGTCATAATACCCTGCATCATCATCATGATAAACAACCGCTATAGCTGCAATTCGACCTTCAAGTTCACTTAACAAGAAGTTGTGATAGCTAAATCGATTTCCTTCCTTTTGAAAAAGCTGAGCAAGAAAATCTAGATACTGGCTTTTAGGAGTCTGTTGGATCAGTTCAAGATCCATGGATTCAAGAATTGAATAGGTTAATTCATTAATCTGTCGTATATCTTCTTCGTTCTCATTCTCGGTTGCGAACCGTATCATGATAAGCCTCCATAGAAATTTGATAGTAATTGCCTTCGCGCACTTCTGAATTCCAAAGTGACCGATGCATTTCCGTTATTATATGAAAAAATAAAGTAGTTGACTACTAATTTCTCTTATTAGTATATCACTATCTCCCCAAAAAAAGACCAAGCCTCCATGTTTACATTGGCTTGGTCGGTTTGCTTATTAGTCTGTATTTACTAATTCTGAAGGCTCTGATTCTTGCCCGTAAAGATCTACTGTAGTCACATAATACGTAAGATCTCGACTGTCTTCTGGAATGGTATAGCTTTTTCGTTCATGTGCAGAGAGACTTTCAACGTGCTCAAATTCATCCGTTTCAATCTCTTTATAGATTCGATAACCAACGACAAGATCATCTCTCACAGCATGCCATGTAAGGAACGCACCTTGAACCTTCACATTATCCGGTGTTTGAGGTTTCTCCACATCCAATGGTTCATCTTCTTCCACTAATTCTGTATACACAACCAGTCTCTCATCATGAGTACCAACCTCTCGATTAAATGTCCCTGAACAAGTAATCAAGTTAAGACTTCTGGTATCAGTAGCGCCAAAGATATCATTAATCGGTGCATCATTGCGATCATAGCTCTCTTTGCTTTTCACTTCAAAGGTAAGCTCTTTTCCTTCATCATCCATCACAATAATCTCATCACCTTCAACAAGATCTTCAAGTTCAAAGAAGACTGCAGGTCCCGTTCTACTATCAACATGACCTGCCATCACAGAGTTTCCAATCGCACCTGGATTGGTACCTGGTTCAAACCAACCCACTCCATCTACATCTTCTGGTACACCCATTTGTCCGTTATCAAGTACACCTACATCTTCTATATTAGCCTCTACTCCTAGAGATGGGATCCGTATTTCAACAGGCTTGATCCCTTTATTTTTTTGATCCTGCTGCTCACTAATTTGAGATTGAATGGCTTCCACTTCGTGCAACACAGCTGTGTCTACAAAGGTGAATTCTGAATCACCTTCACCAGGTATTGCTAATGCCTGCTCTACCTCAGCTTCATCTTTATCCTCTTGAGTGGAATCATCTACTTCTGATTCAGCTGAGTTTTCCTTATGTGCAACAGTTGGCACATGTGCACTTTGATTAGCAACAGGAGTTGAAGCTGTACTAAAAGCAACAAGACCTATAAGTAGAACGCCTATTGTTAAAAAGGTGGACAGCCATTTCATCTCTATCAACTCACTTTACAAGAATCTATTTTATCTTACGCGTTATCTCCACTCGTTTTACGACGGAATACATACAGTCCACCAAGTGCTGCTGCTGCGAGTCCGCTTAACCAAACCATCATGGATGAATCATTACTTGCGCCACCAAATCCAGTTTGAGGCATTTCTTCAGGCATTGCCTCGCTACCAAATTGGTCAGGCATTTGTGTCTTGATTGCTCCACCTAGTGTTTCACCAATACCAAACATGAATGCATACCCTTCACGGTACGTTTTCACACTTGCTTCATAGTCTTCTTCTACAAACTGGTCAAACGTTTTGATCACTTGTTCTTCATGTGCCCAAACAGCTTCTTGTGCTGCTTCTTCAGGCAGGTTACCTTCTGTTGCTGTAGCTAGGAATGCACCAAAGTCTTGAGAGAACGTTTTAAGATGCTCAATCGCTGCATCACGTACTTCTTGGTCACCTTCAAGCGTTGCAATAGCTAGATCACTTTGTGCGTTAATGTGGTCTTGCTGCCAAACCGTTTCAAACTGGTCGGCTCCTTCTGCTCCATAAATGCTTTCGATCGCTGCTTTAAAATCAGCAGTGTGCTCATCTTCAGCCCATGTGACAAAGTCAAAGTCATCGGCTTGTGTGTAGCCTTTTTCAAGCTCTAATGATGCAAGTGCAAAGTGCTCACCAGCTAGTTTGTTTAATGTAGCTCTTAGCTCAGCATCTGCTGAATCTACAGAACCTGAGAACATATCAGGGAATTGAGCCACAATCGCTCCAGATAATACTTTACTAATATCAAACATTCTATCGAAACCTTCACGGTAGCTTGTGTAAGCTTCCATATAATCGCCTGCAGCATAATGATCAAACGTTGCTTGCACGTCATCTTCATGTGCTACTAAAGCTTCCTCTGCGGCTTCTTTTGGAAGATTCCCTTCTGTTGCCCCATCAAGGAATGTTGAAAATTCATCAGCAAAACCTGCGATGTTATCCTCGGCTTCTTGCTTAGCCGAATCATCTCCGTCTTTCACAGCTTTTACGTAATCATCGGTGTATCCATTATGTGATTCAAAAATTCGAACGAATTCGTCTGCGCCTTCTTCGCCGTATAATGGCTCAAGCGCTGTTCCCATATCCTGTACGTTTTCATCTAAAGCCCATTCAACTTCTTCCCAATCCGGTGATTCATCGTATGCTTTCTGCATGGATGAAACGGCTAGAACAAAGTGCTCCGAAAGTAGATGGTCGAGATCGGCACGAAGATCTGATGCTCCTGAGAATTGGCTTTCTCCTCCGTCTGCTGCTTGTGCGAATGATGGTATGACTAGTGCTGCGCCAAGTGCAACAGCTGTAAATTTTTTATACATGTGTGTTCTCCCCTTTTCAATGTGGTTAAGATACTAGGGTAACGAGAACTAGGCGAAAGTGGATCACTATTTTTAAAAGAATTTTAATTTAATTTTGGTTAACTTGAAATAAAACAGCGGGAAACCTTATTGAGTAAGGCTTCCCGCTGTTTTTACGTAACTGAAAATAAGGAAGAACGTTGTTCAAATAATGTAGCAGCTTCTAGTAAAGATCGTTCAATAGAAGGAGACAATGGGTTCTCTACTGACTGAACACCTTCAATTTGCTGGTTAAAATTCATTAAGTGACTAACATCAATCGATCGTAATTCACCGCTTTCGAGCTCTTTTTTTACAGCTAATTTCGGTAAAAATCCGATTCCAAGCGCGGTCAACTATTAACGATTTAGCAACTTCCATGTTCCCAACCTTGTGCCTAATAGAGGGATTCACATTATGTGCTTCAAAAATTTTATGGACAAGATTCCAGTTAAACGCTCCGCACTCAAAGAAAACAAGTGGCTCCTTGGCTATTTTATGAGCCGTATACTGAGTCGTTGAGGTAAAAGAATGTTCAGGATGAACCACTAATAAAATCGAATTATCTAAAAATGGTTGGAAAATTAAGTTATCTAACTCCTTCCCTTGCTGACGGACAAACGCAATGTCAATTTCATTACGGCTCACTCCATCAATCATGCTTTCATTTCCTCCGCATATCACATCAAATTCAAGATCTGGCTGCATCTCTTGGAAAAAGTGTAGAAAACGCGGAAGCACATATTGTGCAGTAATCATGTTAGCGCCAAACGTAAACTTTCTATCATCTGATTTTGTTTGGAGTTTGTGTTTACTTTGCTGATAGGTTCGAATAATTTGTTCCGCGAAAGGAATAAACTCCCTCCCTTTTGCTGTTAAAGTAACACCGCGTCCTTGTCTTGTAAAAAGCTGTGTTTCAAGCTCTCGTTCCAATCCTTTTATCCTGGCAGTTATAGATGGTTGAGATAAATATAGAGCGTCGGCTGCTTTATGAAAGCTCTTAAATCTCACAACATACATAAAAGCCTCTAAGTAGTCAAAGTTCATGAACCTTCCACCTCATTTTTATTAGTATTTATCCTTCATCTAATCAGGTTATTTCTTATTATCATATACCCTACTATTCTTATAAGCAATTAGTATTTTAAGGCCAGTGTATCATTGATAGATTTTTTTTATGGTTTATTTCATAATCCTATCATTCTACCTGTTGATCTTTCTTTCATATAGGCGTAGGATAAACGAAATTATATTAATCCTACCTGTTAAATAGGAAAAGTTAATTTACACTATATTATTGGAGGAAAGTTATGATAACAAACAACCAATCCCTTTCCAAATCAGCATTAGCCTTAACCACAGCCATTGTTGTACTTACTGGCTGCGCAAGCGGAACAAGTCAATCTGGTGCTAGCCAGGCAGAACCAGAGGATTCAACAAAAGGAGGAGACCTTACATATGCGTTGGCCTCTATTCCTGCTAATCTAGATCCTGCACGCAGTGGCTGGGCAGTAGAAAGCCGCGTGTATAAGCAGATTTTTGAAGGTCTTGTCACGAAGCTACCCGATAATACAATTGTTCCTGAACTAGCTACTGACTGGGAGATTTCCGACGATGGAAAAACGTATACTTTTCACCTCCGTGAAGATGTTACGTTCCATGATGGAACACCTCTTAATGCTGAAGCTGTTCAATATAGTTTCGATCGCATTTTAGATCCAGAAACACAAGCAGGAAATGCGTTCAGCAGATTGCAGCCTTATGAATCGTCAGAAATTATCGATGACTACACCATTGAATTACACCTATCTACACCATCTGTTCCATTTTTAGATAACCTAACACAAGCAAATCTTTCAATTGTTTCACCAACAGCTGCTGAGGAATATGATGATCAATTTGGTCAGAATCCAGTCGGCACTGGCCCATTTGAATTTGTTAGCTTACAGGAAAATTCAAATATAAAACTAAAACGTTACGAGGATTACGATTGGGGATCTGATAAATATAAAAATAAAGGCCCTGCTTATCTTGATACGTTAACCTTTAATATTATTACCGAAGAATCTACACGAATCGGAAGCTTGCAGAGCAGTCAGGTGTTAGCGGCAGAAGCGATTCCTCCTCAGAATATTGAGGCATTTGAAAATGATGATTCACTTGAGCTCTTAAGTCAAAACATCGAGGGATTGCCCTATACCTTATTCATCAATCCAGATCACGAACCGTGGGGAGAGCTTGAAGCCAGGCAAGCATTGCAATACGGGATTGATATAGATCATATTGTTGAAACACTTTACTTTGGTACGTACGACCGTGCATGGTCAGCTATTACACCTGGACTTCTTGGATACGATGAATCTCTCGAGGATGCAATTGAAACAGACGTTGAAAAAGCAAAAGAACTACTAGAAGACATTGGGTGGGAAGAGGGCAATGATGGCATTCGAACTCGTGATGGAGAACGTTTAACACTTCAATATGTAGACATTACTCCAAATCGTGAAAAACGAAATGACATTGCCGTCATGATTCAACAACAGCTAAAAGAAATTGGCATTGAAGTAGACATTGAATTAACAAAAGATGTTGCAACAACCATTAATACAAACGGCGATTATGACCTATACGGAAATAGTCAAGTGAATGGTGACCCAAATGCATTAATACAGTTTTACCATTCTCCTGCTGAAGGAGCGAGAGACACTTTATCAAAAGTAAATGACCCTGAGATTGATCAGTGGCTTCAAGATGCTGTAACTGAACAGGATGAGGACAAACGAGCTGAATTGTACAAAAATGTTCAGCAATTTATCCATAATGAAGCAATCATTCTGCCGATTTATGTACCCAATTATACGGTAGGAACTCAGAAATCAGTTCATGATATTACCTTTGATTATCTTGGTTATCCTCAGTTTAATGATGCGTATGTACAACCTTAATGCTATAAGGAGTTGGTATCATGGCTCGATCAATCATTGAACGCATCCTTACTGCTTTATTAGTTGTATTTGGCTCAACCTTTCTTGTTTTTACTATCTTATATGTACTTCCAGGTGACCCTGTGGATACGATACTCGATCCATCAGTAGCCACACCAGAAATGATTGAAAAGTTGCGTCATGAGCTAGGGGTAGATCAGCCTTTTCATATCCAGCTTTTTCAATACTTTTCTGATTTATTTCAAGGGAATTTTGGTCATTCATTGGTCAACTCGACACCTGTTTTACCACAAATCTTGGATCAGTTTCCTAAAACACTCGCTTTAACACTAGCTAGTGCAAGCATCTCGATTGTACTCGGATTAACACTTGGCGTCTTATCAGCCATTCATCGCAATAAAGCGATTGATATTTTGGCACGAATAATCGGATTGTTTGGTATCTCGATGCCAACCTTTTGGACAGGAATTCTTTTGATCCTTATCTTCTCCGTCCATCTAGGTTGGTTCCCTTCCCTTGGGTCTGATGGATGGCAAACACTGATCCTTCCTGCCTTTACACTTGGTGTTATTGGTGCGGGTTCAATTATTCGTATGGTTCGAAACAGTATGTTGGAGGTCATAAGCGAAAACTTTATTACAACACTCCGTTCAAAGGGATTATCTGAACGCGTTATTATGTATCGACATGCCTTACGAAATGCCCTTATCCCAGCGCTCACAATGATGGGCATGATTATTGGAGACATGTTAGCAGGAACGGTCATCATTGAAACCGTCTTTTCAAGACAAGGTATTGGACGATTGATAGCCGATGCCATTATGGCTAGTGATTTACCTGTCGTGCAAGGCGTGATTTTTTTTACCGCTATTCTCTACATCACCATTAACTTGATTGTTGATATCTCGTACACGATTATTGATCCTCGTGTTAGACGATCTATTTAAGTTGGAGAGGAGGAGCCTGATGAGAGAAACAACCTTACACAAAGAGTTTCTTAATGTACGAGAAAAAACACATGTATCTCAACGAAAAAGACATTTTTTTGGACTGACTGAACTGTTTATTGGAGCTGCAGGTTTAGTCATTCTTTTCATTATTATTTGTGCCTTGTTCCCGCAGCTCATCGCACCCTATTCGCCAACTGCTATGGCTCAGGATGCCATCCTTCAATCACCAAGCTTAACGCATCTTTTCGGAACAGATCAATTTGGCCGTGATGTCTTTAGTTTGGTGGTTTATGGAAGTCGTGACTCACTGTTTATTGGGGTTTTATCAGTTATTGTTGGCGGTCTTGCTGGAGGAGGTATAGGCGCGCTCTCAGGATATCTCGGAGGTCGAGTTGATGGTGTTCTCATGAGATTAATTGAAATTTTGATGACGATACCTGGTATCCTTCTTGCACTTGCAATTGCTGCTTCACTTGGACCAAGTCTCTTAAATATCGTTTTAGCGATAGCCATCTCTTCTATACCTGGATACGCAAGAGTGATGCGAGGACAAGTCATGAGCATAAAGGGTCGCTCCTTTATCTCTGCCTCGCACTCAATTGGCTTACCAAAATGGAGGATCTTCACCTCACATGTGCTTCCTAATTCCTTATCACCTATGCTTGTGATGTCGACTTTAGGTATTGGTTCCGCTATTCTTGCCGGTTCAGGATTAAGTTTTCTTGGCTTAGGTGTACTAAATGAAATACCTGATTGGGGGGCACTGCTTTCACAAGGAAGAGGGTTCTTAACAGTAGCATGGTGGATTTGTACGTTTCCTGGACTTGCGATTACACTCTTTGTTCTCTCTGTAAACATAATTGGCGATTGGTTAAGAGATTACCTCGATCCAAAAAAACAACGAGCTTAGGAGAATGATTGATGACCAATGTATTAGACATCCAACAGTTAAATGTTGAATTCCATAACAAAAGTCGAAATCTCCAGGTACTCGACAATGTCTCTTTAACAATTAAGAAAGGAGAGACTGTTTGTCTTGTTGGAGAATCTGGCAGTGGTAAAACCATTACATCAAAAGCGATTATGCGCTTAATTGATTATGAACATGGATCAATAACAGGTGGTTCTATTACTTTTAATGGGCAAGATATTGCCTCAATGTCGTCAAAGAAATTGCTTGAGATACGTGGCAAAAAGATTTCCATGGTTTTTCAGGAACCGATGTCTGCATTTGACCCAGTCTATACAATCGGATTTCAAATAACAGAGACGATCTTAAAACACGACCGAGTCAGTAAAAGAAAAGCTTGGGATAAAGCAATCAATCTTCTCACACGTGTTGGCATTCCTGAACCAAGCTATCCGAATGAAACAATATCCAGGTGAGTTATCGGGTGGAATGTTACAACGCGCGATGATTGCCATGGCACTTTCCTGTAACCCGGAATTGCTCATTGTAGATGAACCCACAACAGCATTAGATGTAACGATTCAAGCTCAAATCCTGTTATTGTTGCAAGAACTGAAAGAAGAACTAGATATGTCGATTTTACTCATCACCCATGATCTCGGTATTGCTGCCGAAATTGCTGATCGTATTGTAGTGATGTATGCAGGAAAGGTGTTGGAACAAGCAGACACAGCTTCTCTTTTTGAAGCTCCTTTTCATCCCTATACAAAAGGGTTACTTCAATCAGTAGCGACGTTGGATAGAAATCAAGATACGGAGCTTTATTCGATTAAGGGTACTATCCCAAGCTTAACAAACCTCCCATCAGGTTGTTTGTTTCATCCACGTTGCTCACACGCTACAGAGCTTTGTAAAACAGATGTCCCACCACTGATTGATAACAACAATCGTGAAGTCGCCTGCTGGCATGCAGAAGAACTAAGCAAGGAGACACACATTAAAAAAATTGATTTACCTACAGCAGCAGAACAAACAATAGTAACACCAACAGATACACTATTTGAATTAGCTAATGTCAGTAAACACTATCCTGTTAAAGGACCTATTTTCTCACGAACAAGAGTGCTTAGAGCTGTTGACAATATTAGCTTCTCAATCCAAAAAGGCGAAACGTTTGGATTAGTTGGCGAGTCAGGTAGTGGAAAATCCACACTTGGTCGTATCCTCTTACAGTTAGAATTAGTAACTGCAGGGAAGGCAATATTTAACGGGCAAGACCTAACCTCTCTCAGTGCTTCTCGTCTAAGATCAACACGTCAAAATATGCAAATGATTTTCCAAGATCCATATGGGTCACTTGATCCACGTTGGACAGTGGAACAAATTATCTCGGAGCCTCTTCGTACACATCAAAAATATACAAAAACACAACTGCAGCAACGCGTGGCAGAGCTTCTAACCGCTGTTGGCTTAGATCCCGCATACGCGTCTCGACATCCACATGAATTTTCAGGCGGTCAAAGGCAGCGTATTGGCATTGCCAGAGCGATTGCTTTAGAGCCTGCCTTTATTTTAGCAGATGAGGCGGTATCTGCACTTGATGTATCTGTTCAAGCTCAAATCGTAAACCTACTTAAAGAGTTGCAGAAGAAACTAGGATTAACCTATCTATTTATTGCTCATGGTTTAAATGTCGTGCGTTATATCTCGGATCGAATTGGTGTGATGTATTTAGGAAATATGGTAGAGATTAGCCCTAGTGAAGAGCTATTTCAAAACCCAGCACATCCCTATACGAAGGCATTAATTGCCTCAAATCCTAAGCCAGATCCTAAAGCAAAACGTTCATATGTATCGATTGAAGGTGAGATTCCATCTCCAATCAATCCACCTTCAGGCTGCCGTTTCCACACACGTTGCCCATTCGCTACCGATACATGCCGAAAAGAGCAACCAAACTTAGTTCCCTATAAAGAAAATCGTTATGTTGCTTGTCACTACCCTCTCTAACCGAGAGAACACAAATAGGAGGAGATTAATATGACCAAAAAACAGCTAATTATTGGAGCCATACTACATGGAGCTGGAGGAAACATGGCTTCATGGAAGCACCCTTCAGGACCAGCTGATGCAAGTGTAAATGTTAAGCACTACCTTAATCTCGTTGAAAAAGCAGAAGGAGCTAAGCTAGACTTTATTTTTGTGGCAGATGGATTAGCCATAAACAAAGATGTCTTGCCTCACTTTTTGAATCGCTTTGAGCCATTGACGATTCTTTCTGCACTAGCATCCGTTACATCCCATATTGGCTTGGTCGGTACACTTTCAACATCATATACCCAACCTTTTACCGTAGCCCGCCAATTTGGTTCGCTCGATTTAATTAGTGGAGGAAGAGCCGGTTGGAATGTGGTAACCTCTCCTTCAACGGGTGCCGCCCATAACCATAGTCAGGATACTTTCCCTGACCATGCGCTCCGTTACGAAATTGCGGAAGAACATGTTGAAGTCGTAAAAGGATTATGGGATTCTTACGAGGACGATGCCTTTTTATACGATCGCGAAAATGATACGTACTTTGATCCAAATAAAATGCACGCGATAAACCATCACGGAAAACACTTTCAAGTTGAAGGACCATTAAACATCCAACGTTCGCCTCAAGGACAAACGGTTGTCTTTCAGGCTGGTTCTTCTGATGCAGGCCGAGAACTGGCCGCAAAAACAGCTGATGCTGTATTCACTGGACACAAAGACGTTGAATCTGCCCAGGCCTTTTATCAGGATGTAAAAAGCAGAGCAGAAGCATATGGACGAAACCCAGACGAGATTGTCATCCTTCCTGGTATTGGGCCAATTATTGGAGAAACAGAAGAAGAAGTAGAAGAAAAATATGCAGCCTTGAGAAATGGTGTATCCATTGATACAGCCTTAAACTACCTTGGTCGTTACTTTGATCACTTTGATTTTAGTGTCTACCCATTAGATGAGCCGTTCCCCGATATTGGAGACATAGGAGCTGAAGCATTCAAATCTACAACAGATCTAATTAAGGCTGATGCTAAGAAGCATGGTAAGACTCTACGTCAAGTTGCACTAGAAGCAACAACACCAAGAAGCCCGTTTTCAGGCACACCAGAGCATGTCGCAAACGAAATCGAGAAGTGGTATCATGCTGATGCCTTTGACGGAGTGATCTTTGGCTCACCTTTACTAAATGACGGTCTGCACTTATTTATCGAAAAAGTCCTCCCGATCTTACAAGAAAGAGGATTAGCACAAACAGAATATACCGGCACAACCCTACGCGAAAACCTAGGACTTCCATTTAAACAAAATCGACATACACAAAAAGTTAGTGAAGCAAGTGTTTGATTTACCTAAAAGTGCTGTCATATAAGAATACCCGGTAGATAAAGACGAACGATCAATATTAGATCGTTCGTTGTTTGTTTTATAGGGATCTGTGGATTCGCAGTAACTAGGATGGAAGCAGACCTTCCTTTAGCTCCTGTGTATCTTAAAACAAAAACGACGACTAGCCCTTTAGAAAGGGCTAGTCGCCTTATAGGTTTTTTCTATAATTCCTCATTCGCAAGTTGTAATACTCGATCAATGCGTTCAGTAATCTCAGTGGATATGATGAACTGATCTTCCTCTGCTCTCTCGATGTGAGAATCTAACACATAAGCACCACTAAGAATATTTGTTGCACCAAGTGAGGATAACACTGGCTTGAGTGCATAATCAATGACCAGCAAGTGTCCAAATGATCCACCTAATACAAGTGGCAGAAGTGTTTTGCCTTCCAATCCTTTTTGAGGGAGTAAATCGAGAAAGGTTTTAAGGATACCAGAATAAGCAGCCTTATAAACAGGAGTAATAACAACAACCAATGATGCCTTCTCTACCTTCTCATTTGCTTGTTTAACTTGCTCACTTGCAAAGTTTGCTTTAATTAAGTCCTCAGCAGGTAATTCATGCACAAAGATAGAACTTGTTTCATGACCTTCATTCTTAAAAAATGTTTCTGTTTTCTCAAAAAGAGCCTTTAGTCTAGACTGGTGACTATTTCCACCATAAATAATTACGACGTTTGCCATGACTCATCAATCCCTTCTAGTTAGATGATTACGTTGCATAAATGCTTTTAAACTCTCTGCGAGTCCACCTCTAGCAACTCGTATGAACGAACTCCTTTGTATTTTCTATCAGCGAGACTCACCTCAAGTATTCAAGCACCTTATTTTTGCTCTTGATTAAGTTCCTTCAATAATTCAGATCCACTAGTATACAAATATTCAGCGGCTTTTAGAATGGCCGATTCATTAAGAGTGAAGCTAGGATGGTGCCAATCCTCTGTTCCACTTGTTCCAAAAAAAGCAAAGGAACCCGGAACCAGTTGTTGATAAATAGAAAAGTCTTCTCCAAGCTGTTGATGGATCGGGTTCCACTATGTTAAATCCTATTGATTCAGCGGCTGTTTTCGTCACGTTTGTCACCTTAGAATCATTGGATACTGGTGGAGCTCCAGCAAACCATCCAACTTCAGCTTTGACTTGGTAGGCTTGTCCAATAGACTCCGTAATACTGTGGAAACGATCTCGTACAAACTGACGTACATCTGAGTCAAATGTGCGAACTGTACCTTCAAGCTCAACCGCACCAGGAATAACGTTCCAAGTACTACCACCAACAATTTTTGTGACGCTCACTACTGCCTGATCAAGCGGCGAGACATTTCGACTTATAATAGACTGAAGCGCAGTAATTATTTGAGCAGACGCTACAATAGGATCTGTTGCTTTTTGAGGAAGTCCGGCATGCCCTCCGATTCCTTGAATTTTCACCTTGAATCGGTCTACTGCAGCCATCAGAGGTCCTTCTTTTAGTCCAATTGTCCCAACAGGCAAATCAGGTTTGTTGTGTAACCCAATAACAGCATCTACCCCTTCAAGTTGTCCGTCCTTAACAACCTGGTTAGCTCCTGCACCAGTCTCTTCTGCTGCTTGGAATAATAAGCGAATGGTACCTGAGAACGTGTCTTGATGTTGTTTAAATAAATAGGCAGCACCAATTAATGCAGCAGTATGAAAATCATGCCCACACGCATGCATTTTGCCATCTACTTTAGATGCATATGGCAGTCCAGATTCTTCTTTGATTGGTAATGCATCAATATCAGCACGGATTGCAACGGTTTGACCGGGTTTGTTCCCAACTATATCTGCAAATACACCCGTTTGTAAGGAAGTTTGCCTAATTTCGATTCCTTCTTCTTGTAACCAGGACTTAATCGATTTTGTTGTCTCAAATTCCTCTCTCGATAACTCCGGATACTGATGCAACTGTCTCCGAATGGCTATCAATCGTTGTTCTAGCTCCTGCGCTGTCAATGTGGTCACGCTCCTTACGTAAATCAAAAAAGTAGCATCTTACTAGCGAATCTCCATTTCTAAATTCATTTGCTTCATCTCGCTCAAAGCCTAACCACTCATAGAGTGCTCGAGCAGCCTCCATAATGTCCCCTGTATGAAGATACAAATACTTAGCTCCAGATGCTGCTGCAATATCCATACTTTCTCTAAGTAATGCTTGTGCAACTCCAAGTCCACGTGCATTGGGGTGAACTGCAAGAAGGCGGACAACCGGGTGTTGAATATCTAATTCTGACCGTTGATACGCTTTTTCGCCAGATTCAAATAACTGAATAGATCCAACAATATCCGGACCATGTTTCGCAATCAATATTTGCTCTACATTTGGGTTATCTAAAGAATCTTTTATATTTTGTACATAGTTAGACCATGCTTCAGGACTTCTGAATACTTCTTCATATTGACTGTAACTATCTATTAAAAGCTTTCTTACAATGTCCTTATCTTGATTCTGTAATGTACTTACCACAATTGGTTGAGGCATTGTTCTAACCTCCTTTTCGAATCTATTTAGTATAAGGCATTGTTACGAAGCTTTCTAGGAATACAACTTATTTATTTGGTTCTGCTGTGAATAAAGCTTCTTCTAGATATTCTAATCCTACTTTTGTGATTCCTTTAAAATCATGACCAATACCAATTTCAACTACTGGTACATGACGGACGCCGTACTTAGCCTCTAAGATATCGCGACGATCATCATGATTGGTCACATCAATCGTTTTGTAGGCAATGTTTTTCTCTTCTAAGTAGTTCTTAACCTCTGCACAATAATGGCAGCCTTGCTTAGACCAAACAACAACTGATTGAACATTTGACATGCAAAACCCTCCTCAAATTGATTCTGATTAGATCCCTTGGAAAAAAGTAAACTGTGTGAGAAACCGCTCTTTAAACTCTGCATCCTGTTGTTGCATAAGAGTGGCTTTACTTTCATTATCAACAGATTCCCTAACAACAGAAGCTTTACGTAACAGCTTATTGAATATATATTTTTTCATACAAAAAACCACTCCTTTTAGCAAACTTATATCCACAAAACAAAGTATATTAATAGGTTTTATTGGTTATTGTTCCATCGTATCTCTGAGTGAGTAAAGCGTCAAGAGATAAATTGATAGAAATAACGTATCACTTTATCGCTTTATCTATTAATGTATAGACGCAAAAAAACAGGCTCTCATCCTTATCGGGATAGAACCTGTCTCGTGTTTTATAAATCGGGCAACCAGTGTAATGTCTCATGATAGTATCGCAGCAATGTCCATCTGTCACGAAGATGATACGCCTTTAATAAACTAAGTTGAATTAATTCTTCATCTATCGGAGCTTGCTCAGGATGCCAGCCAGCATCTCTAAGCTGCTGATTTACATCAGATAGCTCAGGCAATTGATCAATTAATTTAACTAGTTGTACACGTTCTTCTGTGGGATCTTCAAGTAAACTGGCTCTTACAATTTCCTTATAAAATTGAATGATTAATAGTGTGGATCGTCCAATCTTTGCTCCATGAAAAAGCTGTTTATGCCCTTCCTCTAAAAAATGCATCTCCCAATAATGAGAGAGGTGATGTTCAGCTCCTGAAGCTGGATGGGATGCCCCAAAGGTTGACATGGCAATACCTGATAGAACCAACGCATTCATTAAGGTTTCTATACCTTCTTTTTCACGATTTCCAATTTCCGGTGCTACTTCAACACATGATTGCAGTGCTTCATTTGTTAGGTCTGCAATCTCTTGTTGGAATGGCTCTTCGGCAATAATTGCTCCTACCTGCCAATCCGTTAAAGAGGTGTACTTGCCGATCATATCTCCGAACCCTGCTGCAATTAAATCGCCAGGCGCTTGACAAAGTATAGATAGATCGGCAAAAAGGGCCACTGGCGCAACCGTTTGAAACGTTGTTTTAACTCCTTTAACGATAATTGGCGCTCCCTTTGAGTTAAAGCCATCAACAGAGGGTGCTGTTGGAACAGAGATAAATGGCTTCTCAACCTTTGCACTAACAAAGCGAACAACATCGTGAATGGTTCCAGATCCAACAGCAAGTAAACAGTCTGTATCAGGGTGCACTTGCAAAAGAACATCAACAATCGTTTGCTCATCAGCAATCACATCGCCTTGATGATTTGGCTGTAAACAATGAGTAGTTGCTTTTAAGCCCTTCTCAACTAGCTTTTGGCCAACCTCTTGTCCAAGCTGCAAGAAACGTCTTATCGTCAACAACAAGTAACACATTCACTATTGGCTGTTCAGCCACATAGTCAACTAACAAATCGATGGCTCCATCAGCAATAACAATCGGATTAGTCGAATGCTCAAACGATGAATTCTGCATTACCTCTTCTATTCGTCTTTTCAGTTTCATAGTTCTCCCCTCAAATCAGCCAGACTTTGAAACACATAATCAGGCTTACTTCGCGTGGCAGCCTGATCTACCATAGTTGAAGTTGTATTACCTGTCAGAACCAAAACTGTTCTCATTCCTTGCATGTTCCCCATTGATATATCTGTACCAAGACTATCACCTATTACCATACATTGCTCTGCTTCTAAACCAATTTGATCAAGTGCTGCCTCCACCATAAAACATGAGGGCTTACCAATAACTAATTCAGTTTTCTGACCCGTTGCAGATTCAATGGCTCCAATAAATCCTGCTACATCTATTGCTGGACCATTTTCATCCGGATAGGTCTTATCACTATTTGTTGCGATGATTCGTGCACCGGCTGACGTTGCACGGAAGGCATCGTTTAGCTCTGAATAGTTAATTTCATCATGTAACGTTATCACAACAAAATCAGCATCTTCAGGCCGTTTTGCTAGCTTAACTTGATGTTCTTCCATCTCTTCAATTAACCCACTATTACCTAGAACCCATACTTGAGCATGAGGATAGTGTTTTTTGATAAAACGAGCGGTTACGGTTGAAGAGAAGATAATATCTTCTTTTTCAACATCTATTCCATGTTCTCGTAACTTTAGAAGGCCTGCATTTCTTGAATGGTTTCCTCTATTGCTAAGATAGACAATTCTTCTTCCGCTTTTTTGTATAGCAGAAATGGCTTCTTTCGTTCCTTCAATTAATTCTTTCCCTTGAAAAACAGTCCCATCTAAATCAATGAGCGCTCCTTCTATTCCACTAAATAACGCCAACGGGCATCCTCCTTATGATAAGGAAGCTGGACGGTGTTGTGCTTTGTCTGCTTCTTTGGCATTTCTGGACGCTTCAGCACGGTTTTCCTTCATCTCATGAACAGATTTAGTTTTTAACCTAGCAGCACCTTTGTAGTTCTTAGTAGGTAGACGCGTTTCTTCGGCTCTTCTTCGCTTAGCCTCTTGAATACTCGTTTTATACTGGGGCAGCCAATTTTCACCCGCAATGAGCATATCGTCAACCATCTGCCAAATCTCAGGAGGTGTACAAACAGCTCCTACTAATGGATCCATCATAAATGCTTGACGTAATAGTTGATCATCGCCTTCAATAGCTGCTCGAACAGCTAACCTCTGAACCGAGATACTCACCTGACAGACTGCTGCACATCCAAGTGGCAAATCACCTACTTGAGGCATATTGATCCCGTTCCGATCTACATACCCTGGCGCTTCAATGATTGCATCATCAGGCAAATTTGAGATGATCCCATTATTAACGGTATTGAAGTGTCCCCTGTACCCTCTACCAGTCTCAAGCGCTTCAACGATATAAGAACCATGCTCTTCCCCGCGCTTTTCTTCTAAGTATTCAAAGGCCGGCTCTTTTAACCAATTTGGAAAGTCTTCCAAGAACCAATTACGCCCCTCTGTGCATACACGTAGATAACCACCAGTTTCTCCATTAATCCAGCTTCCAAGATCAATCCAATCTTTTACTTCTTCAGGTCTTTTTCGATACCATGGAACATATTCACTTAAATGTCCGTTCGATTCAGTGCTGTAGTAACCAAAACGCCTGAGCATATCAATTCGTACCTTTTCGGTTTGACTATATTCTTCGTGGGATTCAAAAGCATCAAGAAGTTTACCTGTCAAATCCTGACCTTCATGCTTAATCTGAATATACCAGGTTTGGTGGTTGATACCTGCACATATAATATCCACGTCTTGCTTCTCTAAACCAAACACATTAGCAATTTGCCTATGCCCACCTTGTACTCCATGACATAAACCAATTGTGCGAACTCCACCATATTGATTACATGCCCACGTTATCATAGCCATTGGATTTGCATAGTTTAATAGCAAACAATTAGGTTCTGCTCCCTCTCGTATATCCTTACATATAGCAAGCATTTCTTGTATTCCACGCTGTCCATACATAATTCCCCCTGCGCTCAGTGTATCACCTACACATTGATCAACACCATACTGGAGAGGAATTGAGATATCGGTCTCAAACGCTTCTAAGCCACCTATACGAACAACGGAAAAAATATACCTTGCATCCTTTAAGGCTTCGCGACGATTTATTGTGGACTGAATGGAGATTGACAAATTATTTTCCTTTATATCACGCTGACAGAGCTCTGTGACCATTTCAAGATTTTGTTGGTTTATATCTGTAAATGCAAGCTCAATATCTGCGAATTCTGGAACGGATAAAACATCTCTGACTAAGCCTCTCGTAAATCCAATACTCCAGCACCAATAAAAGCAATCTTAAATGACATACAAAAACACCACGCTCTCTTTTTTCTGTATCATATCACTCCCTTTTTAGATAACGCTTTCATTTTTGTGACCTCTACTGAACAGAGTGTTTAAAATACTCACCTGTTATTTCACTTCGTTCTTTGTATCGAGACTCTTTTCTAAATTGTTTAGGCGTCGTACCTGTTTGTTGACGGAATATCGTACTAAAATATTGTTGGGAGTTCATCCCAATATAATGTGGAATATCTGTAATCGTAATATTCGTTCGTTTTAATAATTCCTTTGCTTTACTCATTCGATGATTTATAAGGTATCCGTTCACCGATGTTCCCATTGCCTTTTTAAAAATTCTGTGAAGATAGCCTGGGTGAAGATGAACAGCATCTGCTACATCCTTCACACGAATATCACGGTCATAGTTTTGATGCATATATTCAATCGACTTTTGAATATAAACATGCGCATCCGATGTATCCTGTTGTTGAGCCGCAAGTTCAGCTATTCGGATAAAAATTTGTCCAAGCAATAATTGTTCTGTAAAAACAGAGCTCTTTTCTTTTCGATCAAGCTCTAAAATAAGCGAGTCTAAACAATGAGACACATCCGATGAATCATGAAATAACAAGTAGGATTGAGGTGTTTCTGTTAAAAGCTTTAACGCTTGATTCTCAGAAACGATATCTCTAAATGATGGGAATACTGTTTGCAGCTTTTGAAATTTGAATTCTATATTACTCATTCTGCAACTTTTATCTGGCTCCACATGTAATTTGTGTGGAACATGGCCATCAATAAAGATAAACTGTCCCTTTTTAAGCTTATGAGTCTTGCCATCTACCTCAATCAAGCATGTGCCAGACAAAACATACATAATCTCAATGGCTTCATGAGAATGCACTTGCATCTTAAAGTCCTGCCATTCCTTATAATAATAAAATCGAACCACAGGATAGAAATCTTGTTCAAGTAGGTGATCATGATAGAAACTCATTCAAACTCTCCTCTCTAACGTATCATTCGGTTCATTAATGATAATACAGTCGAAAATCAATGTCCTGGTCATAGTTCCCAAAAGAAGAGCCAAAAAGAGTCACTCCACCAACGTAAGTTGCGGAATTTCCGACAGCAATTGAAAAGGTCCATTGAGGATTGTTTATTTGTACTTCATTAATTTTGACATCAGACAATTTTATTCCATCAATAAAGGTTCCTTGATGATTAATTCTAATGACTTTTAAAAGTCCGTATTGATTGACAGATCTCGGCCACCAATTAGGAGTATATTTACCAACACGATCACCAAAATCGCCAGGACTTCTCCATATTCCAAGTTCATGCCGGTTAAAAGAAAAGCTAATATCAGACGGCCAGTTTTCATTTGTAAAAGGAGCTTCAGAAGAGATCTCAAGCGAAATTTCTAGTTCATCAGCCGCTTGGGATGCATGTAGGAAATTTGCCAACTTATATTCAACAAACCCTTTATAGAACCAGAGTATTTTTGCATTTACCCGTTCTGTATCTAAAAAGGACCTAGGATCATCAAATTCACCAATAATTTTATGCTCGGTTGCTAATCCACAAGTAGGCTCTACTTGAAAATCTGTATAATGCCCTACAGACAATGTGTTTTGTACATATAAACGCTGTCGTTGTTGTTCAATTGGAAAGCGAATCATAGCTTCTTCTACATGTAACCTGCACAGCTTCTGCCTCCCAGCTTTGCCGGGAATCATTTCTGTTTTAATTAACTCCGCAATCTCAAGCTTCTTCACATGTTTTGTCATAATTGCACTGCTAATTTTATGAGCATCTGCTAATTCTTTCACATTCATAGGTCTTTCACCTAAGTGTCTTAGAATACTTAACCTTACTTCACTTGCTAACGCTTCATATACAGGTAATGACTCCTTAGACCAGTCTAGCGCTTTCATATTCGTTCACCTGCATCCTTCATCACTAACCGTATTGATCTTAATTTCATTTTAGTATAGCGGTAACATAGAGCAGACGCAATGGAAAAGAGACAGGTTTTCACCTATCTCTGCCTACGTTATTTACCTAAACGAATCACATTCCACGAGGTTTTAGATAATTGAGTGCTGATGGTTCCCGCATCTAATGAAGCATTACCATTTGAGTGAGGTTTCACTGCTGTTTGATTAACTGTGTTTACAGCTTTCAAATTGTCGTTCTCAAGAACAATATGCTCCTTTAAGCGATAGTCAGAAAAGCTTCGAATATCAATGTTTAGATCTAGCGATTCTTCTAAATCTCGATTAAGAAGGAAAATGGTTAGCTCTTCCTTCTCCTCATTCCAAACCACAGCAGAATCAAGATACGGTACATCGGTGAAGTCCTTTGAATCGTATTTTGGAGAGGAGACGACTGGTTGTAAAGAAGTTCCTCGGCCAAACACAGACACATGCATGTATGGATAAAAGATCGTTTGCTTCCACGCACTTCCGCCTGTTTCCGTCATAATTGGAGCAATGACATTTACAAGCTGAGCCATACACGCCATCTTTACACGATCTGCGTGTCTGAGTAGTGTCATTAAAATGGAACCTACAAGAAGGGCATCTTCAAACGTATAAACATCTTCAAGCTGTGGAGGCGCAATTCCCCATGGTTCAATTTCTTGATCTTGTTGATTAGAATGGAACCAGACATTCCACTCATCAAAACTTAAGTGCATTGTTTTTTTGCTGCGTTTTTTGGCTTTTATATAATCGCAAGTAGCTATGACTGTTTTGATAAAATCATCCATCTCTAAGGTTTTAGCCAAATAATTAGCCGTGTCACCCGAACGGTTGCCATAGTATTGATGTAGAGATAAATAGTCTACCTCTTCATACGTGTGATCAAGAGTTGTTGCCTCCCACTCTGGAAAGGTTGGCATGTTAGCATTAGAGCTACCGCATGCCACTAACTCGATGGTAGGATCGACTAGTTTCATCGCTTTTGCTGTTTCTAGGGCAAGTCTTCCATATTCATCAGCCGTTTTATGACCAACCTGCCATGGCCCGTCCATTTCGTTCCCCAAGCACCATGTTTTAAAGGCATGCGGCTGTTTGTAGCCATGACTTCTGCGCAAATCACTCCAGTAGCTACCACTTGGATGATTACAATATTCAACAAGGTTTCTAGCAGCATCAATACCCCTTGTACCTAAATTCACTGCCATCATTACTTCTGTTTGCGCGAGCTTTGCCCAATCTGCAAATTCGTTTGTCCCAATATAGTTAGGCTCAATCACACGCCAGGCAAGCTCTAGTTTTTTTGGACGTTGTGAAACAGGTCCAACTCCATCCTCCCAGTTATACGCAGATACCATATTCCCACCTGGATAACGTACGATTGGCACTTGAAGCTCCTTAACAAGCTCTATAACATCTGTTCTAAAACCTTGTTCTGTCGATTCCGGATGGTCTAACTCATAGATTCCTCCATAAACAGCTCTGCCTAAATGTTCAATAAATGAGCCATATAATCGCTTATCAATCTCACCAATTTTAAATTCTCGATCGATTGTTATCTTTGCTTTTTTCTGATCAGTCACATGAATGACCTCCTAATATGGTTTGGATAACGCTTTCATAAAAAGACATAAGATTAACAAAAACATTAATGATAAATAAATATGTTATTTTATTTGATTATAATAAGGACACTTTTGAACGTCAATCATTATTTATAAAAAAGCTTGCCATCATAAGAACGAAGGCAAGCTTTTTTTTAATGTATTTCTTATCATCATTTACACAGTTTGAATCTTATCTTTAACCAGTTTCAATGTACGTACATCATATTTAGAAAGTGTTATTTGGTTTGCAACAAGCTCTTCATCACTGATCTCAGATATTTCATAAGAATCTGGAACCGTAACGGTTTGAGTCTCTTCTGTGAAATTCATTAGAAATAAATAATGAGTATCTCCATCCGTACGTGTGTGCAGACTAACTCCCTCAGGCAAGCTCATACCAAGTGGGTTATGAAGGTCGTGTTCCGCTGCTATTTCCTGATAAAACAAATCCAAAAAGGCTGTTTCCAAACGAGTAGACATGTAATAAGCCTTTCCTTGCTTGTAATGATTAAGCGTTAATGCAGGGGTACCACTATAAAAGTCTTGCTCATAACTAGCAAGCACAGTAGCAGAAGTAGGCTCAATGATTTCACAAAAATCACTGGCTGCATAAGATTCATTCTCCAGCTAACAGACTGCTTATCCGTTCGATAGAGACTATCAATCTCGTTCACTCTTATTCCTAATACTGGATAGAGTGGGTTCGGGTCACTTTCAATGTAACAAAGATCATTTACATCAACCATACCTGACATATACGTACTGATATAAGTCCCTCCAGCATCAACAAAATCTTGAATGGCCTGCGCTGTTTCATTCTTAAGCATATAAAGCATAGGTGCAATCACAATTTTATATTTACTCAAATCATAATGAGCTGGAATAACGTCTACCGGGATCCCTTGCTTCCAAAATGCCTGATAATGTTCTTGGCAGGTTTTCACATAATCGAGGTGCTGCTTTGCAAACCCTTGCGCGTCTTGCAGAGCCCAACGATTCTCCCAGTCATAAATCACCGCTACCTTTGCATCGACTGATGTTCAGCAACTTCAGAAAGTGAATCTAACCTACTCCCCAATTCTGCAGCCTCTTTGAAGACTCTCGTGTTCTCATTGCCATAGTGATCAACAGCAGCACCATGTAATTTTTCAGACGATCCTCTTGATTTTCTCCATTGAAAATACATGACGGAATCTGATCCATGAGCAATTGCCTGAAGAGAAGACAAAAGATTCATTTTGGGGCGTTGAAGCTTGTTCACAGGTTGCCAATTGACAAGGCTTGGCGTGCTTTCTAACAGTAGAAACGGCTTCCCACCTTTTAAGGATCGATAAAGATCATGGACAAATGCCGTGTTTGCTGCAAGCTGCCAAGTCTTTTCCCAGTTATTATGCCATGATGGATAGGCGTCCCATGAGATCACATCAATGTCATCGACAAATCGGCTATAATCTAACCCTCCAAACGGTCCCATATGTGGATTTTCACCCATAAAGTTTGTGGTTACAGCAATATTGGGTGTGATTGCTTTTAACGGTTTTATTTCATTCCGGTAAAAATCCACCGTTTGATCAGTTACAAATCGTTTCCAATCTAAGGTCAGACCATGAAGCTGGTTTTCTCCAATAGAGGAAGGTGATTCAATTTGCTCCCAAGACGTATACGTATGGCTCCAAAAAGTCGCCCACCAAGCATGGTTTAATTGATCTAAACTATTATTATACTTGTTCTTAAGCCAAGTTCTGAAAGCTGCTTGACAGAGATCACAATGACAATCCCCACTAAACTCATTTGACACATGCCACATAATCAATGCAGGGTGATCTTTATAACGCTCCGCGAGTATTTTATTCATCTCACTTGTCTTTTCACGGTATACCGGAGAGGTGAAGCAATGATTATGTCTTTGACCATGTAGTTGTTTCTCTCTTTTTTCATTTACACGTAGCACTTCCGGGTACTTTTGTGATAGCCAGGCAGGTCGTGCTCCACTTGGTGTAGCTAGAAGGATATGACCACCATTTGCCGCCATGTTATCCATAATTTCATCTAGCCATTCGAATGTATAGGTACCTTCTTCTGGTTCAATAGCAGACCAACCAAAGATGTTTACTGATACAGCATTTGCGTGTGCTACCTTCATCAATTCAAAATCTTTTTCAATCACTTCAGGATAAGCTAACCATTGATCTGGGTTATAATCCCCTCCATACAACATACCCTTTACACTTGGATGAACATTCGAATAACGTTTCACTTAAACCTCTCCTCATATCATAAAATGTGTACACGATCTTGGATTAGAAATTCCCTGTATTGAGATGGATCTCTCCCCAATGGAATAGCCTGCTCCCATTACAAATGTAGAATTATATGTAGCGTATAGTTAACAACGGTTGATACCGCTTTCATACAGTTATAGTATGGTTGTACCCATTGTGAAGTCAAGGATTTATTTCATTTAGTGACTTCACAATCTTACTTGGCGTTATTGCTATACCTGTTTGTGAAAGTTACTCTTCTTTGGAAAACAAATAACGCTCGTGAAAACAAGCGTTATTCAAAGTGTTTTTTGTTATACTCTTCTATCTCGTCCTGCGTATATAACCTTGTTGCCTTACCGACTGTTCCATCTAACATTCCCCAAATGTCATTATGATCACTTACAGCACTTGAGAAGTCCCCTTCATTCCAACGTTTTAGTATAGAAACATATGTATTACCATGCTCATATTGCTCCTGTTGTTGTTCAGAGACCTCAAGCAAACGCTCAACACGTTCTGCTGTAATCTCTACCTTGCCCCACTTTTGCTCAGCATGAACCAACCCATGTGTCATAAAATGAATCACATCCTGCATTTCTTTCTCTGCCATATCATCAGGAAACAAATCTTCTAAATCTTCATTGTTCGTCTCCTTTATAATAATTTCTGGCACGTCCTCTTCTTCAGGTGACTCCTCGATAGATTCCTCTGTTCCACTCGCTTTGGTACCAACTGGGGTATTCGCAAATTCTAATAACCCATACGTTAACGCTCCTATAAGAGCTACACAAATTAAAATAATCCCGCCTATTTTTGCTACTTTCATCATGTGAGTAATTCCTTTCTGCAATAACAAATACTTATGAGATTAAACTTTATAATAAGACAATATTGGTTCATTTCTCAATAACATACAGATCTTACTTTGTCAGTATACATAAAACAATAAAATGAATCTATCATTTTTTCAAAAAAATAGTATGATATAGAGTTATCGAATTACTACGATATACGCAAAATAAATGGTGACGTCCACTACCTTAAAGACTTATTTGGCTTCTATTTTTGATAGCGAAAAAGCTCTTGATAAATCATTGCCGTTGTTGTAAACTTGTTTTTGACGGATATAGCGTAAATAGTAATACAGTAGGAATAAAATCAGATAACGGGGCCATAGCTCAGCTGGAGAGCGCCACGCTTGGCAGCGTGGAGGTCAGGGGTTCGAGCCCCCTTGGCTCCATCAAAGAGATAACATGAGACACCTTTTACATTGTGAAGGGTGTTTTTTCTTTGTCGAAAGATACTCAGAATAGCTACAAGTTCAACAGTCGTAAAAATAGTTACTTCAACTTGTTCTCCAACGTATATCATAGTAACATTGAACTATGTTACTTAATGTTTGGAGGAATGAAAAATGAAAAAGCTATTTTTAACGATTGGACTAACAACGTTGATTGCATTATCTGCTTGTAGTGGAAATGCCCAAACCACAACAAATGAAGATCCTGCAGGTGCACAAGAGCAAGTAAACGATGTTTCTGAAAATGAGCAAGTAGAGGATAATGATACTTCTGAGGTTGAAGAAACGGATGATGATGTATCAGATGAGACTGAAGAAACGGATGATGATGTATCAGATGAGACTGAAGATGTATCAGATGATGCCGATGAATCAACGCAGGATGAAAATGAAGAGTCAACTAAAGAGGATCAAGACAAGTACGATTCTTACCTAGACGAAATGGATTCTGTTTATTATACGTTAGATGAACTTGAGGCAGTATTTTATATAGGGATGGACTATACAACATACCTTGATGAGATTACAGGTGAATTTGAAATCCTTGAGACGTTTGTTGATGAGAACTTAGATGATTCATTAGATGTATTTATGGCTAATGATGGGTTTTTAGGAGTTTTGTATACTCCAGATGAAGGCATTAAGAATATCATTCGATTTAAAGATATGCATGAAGCTGCTGCTTATTTAAATTAACAAATAAAAGTCTAACCTACCATTTATGATGAGGGTTAGACTTTTTTATTTGTCTATTAAGTAATATTGATATCATAATCCCCAACTGTTTCATTTTTCTTTATTAACTGTCCATCATTCACCATACTATCAATGATTTCATAAGCCTCAAATGATTCTATGTTTCTTGATTCGATGATCTTTTCGGCTACTTCAACTTTTGTTGTCGTTCCGTTATGAATAATCTCTAATATCTCTTCTTCAATCTTCGCTTTTTCAGCCATCTGCAAAACCTCCATTTTCATCTCCTTATACCCTTATTCAGAATAGTAAAAACATAAAAAGCTGTAAAAAAAAATAGATCTTTTGATCCGGTATGTTTGTATGTTTTTAGTTTCTTTGTATTGGGTATAGATGTCTATCATATTATTTCAGGAGGTACATAATGAGTGTAACTAGTAGCAAATTATTAGATGGATTTATCGCAGGACTACTAACGGCCTTTCTCCTTACTATGAAGGATTTAATGATGTATCAATCAGTAAACTGGACTCTTACCTTAATCATCGCATCAGCTGTTCTTCTTCTTTTTTCAATCGTTCTTCCTTTTTTAAGAAGAAGACCTCAAACTCATCGTAGGAGAGTTGTTGGGTAGGATCACTCTTTTTTACCAAGCTTCTCTCGCAAAAGATCAATTAATTCTTGATTTTGTTCATTTGCCTTGCTAAGTTTGCGTTCGATTGCAAACAATGTAGACATTAGCAAGGCAAATGCAATAATGATCATAATAAACAAACTCTCACCTCTCACCTCTTACCTATCAACGATTTTCCTGCCACAACACACAGCCTGCTTCACTATGTTTCGTTTCTTCTGTTATGTCGTAGCTAACCTCATTAGAATGTATCTTTACATCCTTCTCACAAAACTGTTTAACGTGCTTCCCTTCTTTTGACAAACCATAATAATAGAAGACATCTGGTTCATCTTTAAAAGTAACCTTATATTGTCCTTGATAATAGTCATGATTGATAAGATATTTAGGCTCCGTATAGGTCGATTCAATAAGATCTCGATCTTTGTATCCTTGTTCAGACAAATGGTCTGGAACATGTTGATTCATTAACCATTGGGTATAAGGATTTCCGTTGTTTACTGCGTAAATGATGCCAATTGGGATGAATATGATAATTACTACAGCCACAATAATGAATAGGAAAAGAATAGTTCTTACGCTTTTCTCAATTCGAAACATCACACGACCACCTTTTTTACATATCATACCACTTACATGTAGAAAGTTGTATTAAAAAAACAGCAAACGACCCTAAGTTTAGTTTAGGATCGTTCGCCTTTATGGGTATCCGTATACATCTATTTCAGCTTTATTAATCTAAATAAATCTATCTAAAATAAACCAAAAAACAGCACCCACGATTCCTGCTACTAACGACGTAACAACGGTTTCTAGCTGTAATTTTTTGTGTTTAACCACATCTAAAATAATCCATCCTAAAAAGATGGCCACGCCAAATATAATTGCTGTGCTCATCGATTTCCCCACTCTACACTGTTTTTGTCAGTGTAACAGGTAGGGACTCTAAAGACAATTCTTATGGAAGAAGCAGCGACTCCACTTCTTTAATAAGATTTTGAGCGACGGGTACATATTTCTCATCAACTTCCCCGTCTTTTTTTACGGGCTCGGAAAATTGGTTAACAATACTGCTTACTTGTAAAGGGACAGAACCACTTGAGGTATAGTCATCAAGGTCATCTTGATATTGATGAGCGAGGATAAATGGTGTATCTAGTGTGACAGTTGTTCCTTTTTGTCCTAACTCTCCATATTTCGTATGGAACGGGATTCGAAGAACAGTATAACCGTTTTCTTGATCGATTGTGTAATCCAGGTATCCATGATCATATTCCCAATTACTTCCGATCGTATATCCAATTGGTTTTAACTGATCTTCAAGTAATGCTAGCTTAAAGGTTTCCCCTATAATTGATGATTGTAGTGGAATCATAATTCATTTCTCCTTTTAAAAATAGTAGTCGTTTTAGTATCTCTAAAAAGGAGTTGTTTATGTGATTGGTGAATTATGTAGAGCAAGAGGAGTTGCGGAAGGGATTGTTATGTAATAGAGAGCAGTACTCTCTAATTGAGCTAATTCTGAAGGTCATTCAACCGGCAATTGATCATGAGTTAGAATATCTTCATAGAATATAATGTCTGCTTGTATACAGGCTTTTAAATTATCACTCGTTGCTTCCTGATATTCTGACTTTAGCTTCATTAACTCACGTGTGAACATATAAACATCATGTTGTTTAATCATTATGTCCCTCTCCTAAATCGTTATTCCCATTAATATAGGTATTCCCCAATTTCTTTTTTTTACACGTATATTTCCGAATTCTATACTGAGTGCCTCAATAGATTGTGACGATTAATTGGTGTACACTATTCTTATGGAATATTTTTTACGGAAGGAAACTCACCATGATGAAAAATGCTGAAGGTTTAGGAATGGTTGCTGGATTGGTCATTGGAATGACTATTGGCATCACCACTGAAAATATTGCTTTAGGAATAGGCGTAGGCATAGCGATTGGAGTTATTGCCTCTGTACTATTTTCAAGAAAAAAAGAACAGTAATAAAAAACGCAGCCGATTTAAGCTGCGTTTTCTTAATTTCTTATAGTCTTTTTTCAAGCTCTTCTTTTTCTTTTTCATAACCTTTTTTACCAAGTAATGCAAACATATTGCGTTTGTAATCTTCTACTCCAGGCTGGTTAAATGGATTTACACCTAATAGGTACCCACTAATGCCACACGCTTTTTCAAAGAAATATACTAGGTATCCAAAGTGATATTCATTAAGTTCTGGAATGTTTACCACAAGATTTGGAACGCCACCATCCGTATGAGCTAGCATAGTGCCTTGGAAAGCTTTTTTATTTACAAAGTCCATTGTTTGTCCTGAGATGTAGTTTAAGCCATCAAGATCGGAATCCGCTTTCTCGATTACAATCTCTTCACGAACACTTTGAACGTTTAATACAGTTTCAAATAGGTTTCTACGTCCATCCTGCACATATTGTCCCATTGAATGTAGATCTGTTGAGAAGTCAACGGATGCTGGAATAGACCTTTGTGATCCTTTCCTTCGCTTTCACCAAAGAGCTGTTTCCACCACTCTGATACAAAGTGTAAGGAAGGCTCATAGTTCACAAATAGCTCTGTTGTTTTACCTTTGTTATAAAGAAGATTGCGAATCGCAGCATATTGATAGGCTTCATTCTCTTCTAGTTTTGGATTGCTATAAGCTTTTCTCGCAGCTGCTGCGCCTTCAAGCATTGACTGAATGTTTAAGCCGCTTACTGCAATTGGAAGCAAACCTACAGCCGTCAGTACGGAGAAACGTCCACCAACATCATCTGGAATGACAAACGATTCATAGCCTTCTTCTGTAGCTAATGTCTTTAGAGCACCTCTTTTGCTATCAGTTGTTGCATAGATACGTTTTCTCGCCTCTGACTTACCGTACTTCTGTTCAAGAAACTCACGGAATATGCGGAAGGCAATAGCTGGCTCTGTTGTTGTTCCTGATTTAGAAATCACATTTACAGATACATCCTTGTCACCAAGAAGATCAAACAGGTCTTTTACATAAGTAGAGCTAATATTTTGTCCGACAAAAAAGATTTGTGGTGATTTACGATCTTCTGATGCCAGCGTGTTATAAAAGCTATGTGTCAACGCTTCAATTGCTGCGCGAGCACCTAAGTAAGATCCGCCAATCCCGACAACTAACAAGACATCAGAGTCTTTACGGATTTTTGTTGCTGCTTTTTCAATTCGTGCAAACTCTTCTTTATCATAATTAACAGGAAGGTCAATCCAACCTAAGTAGTCGTTCCCTGCTCCTGTGCCATTATGTAAAGAATGATGCGCTGCCTCTACTGCTGGTGCTAAGTTTTGAACTTCTTGTTCATTAAAGAAAGATAGTGCTTGCGAATATTGAAATGTAACGTTCTCCATCTTTGAAGAACCTCCCTTA
Source organism: Alkalicoccobacillus plakortidis (assembly GCF_023703085.1). Lineage (NCBI taxonomy): Bacteria > Bacillati > Bacillota > Bacilli > Caryophanales > Bacillaceae > Shouchella > Shouchella oshimensis. The sequence continues at coordinate 1,492,209 of NZ_JAMQJY010000001.1, forward strand.
ATCTCTAGTATGTATATATATTAACTTTACCGAACAGGCTTACAAAAAACAAGAGTAACAAATGGTAAAATGGCGGGATTAAACCCGCCATCAACTGAAATTATAAAGCAGCAGTAAGTATTTTTGCTGTAGCTTCTTTATCTAACACTGCATATCGACCAAACTCACCATTTGCAGCCGCAATACCTGCCATGCGATCCACTTGGCTCTCATCAATATCGTAATCGGCTAGTCGGTTTGGTGCACCAAGGCTTGTCCAGAATTCGCTTAGCTTTTGAATTCCTTCCTCTGCAATTTCTTTATCCGTTTTTCCTTCTGGATCCACATCAAAAACTCTAACTGCAAGCTGCACGTGAGGTTTTGGGTTGTCATCAATACTATTTCTTAACCAATGAGGGAAGATAATAGCGAGTCCTCCTGCATGAGGGATATCGGATACAGCGGACACAGCATGCTCGATGTTGTGTGATCCCCAATCTCCTCTTGCACCCATTTGTGTGACACCATTTAGAGCCATTGTTCCACAATATAAAATGGTTCCACGGTGTTCCAGGTTGTCAGGGTCTTCGAGAAGCTTAGGTGCTGTTTCAATAACTGTTTTTAGGATAGATTCACAGATACGATCCTGAAGTGGTGTGTTCTCTACACGATTAAAATATGCCTCAAGCACGTGGCTCATCATATCAACCATTCCATAAACGGTTTGGTCGCGCGGAACCGATACTGTGTTTTTAGGATCAAGAATAGAGAATGTAGGGAATGAATATGGACTTCCCCAACCAATTTTCTCGTTTGTATCCCAGTTTGTGATAACAGACCCTGCGTTCATTTCAGATCCAGTTGCCGCAAGAGTAAGGATCGTTCCAAATGGAAGGGCACCAGTTGCTGTTTCTTTTTTCGTAATGATATCCCAAATATCCCCTTCATAACGAGCTCCTACAGCAATCGCTTTTGTTGCGTCGATAACACTACCCCCACCTACTGCAAGGATAAATTCAATATCATTCTCCTTACATAGCTCAATACCTCGACGAACGGTTTTTAGACGTGGGTTCGGTTCAATACCTGCTAACTCCGTCACATTGGCTCCAGCCTGCTGTAGCTGATCTATTGTTTTATCATACAAGCCATTTTTCTTGATACTACCTCCGCCATAAACAAGCAAAATTTTAGCATCTTTTGGTAACTGGGCTGCAAGTTCATTTGTTTGATCAATTCCATATATAAGTCTTGTTGGGTTATAAAACGTAAATGTTTCCATGAATGTACCTCCTCTTTCCTTCTATAGATATCCTAATCAGTTCTCTACTGTATGTAAAGAATTATGCTTGAGGCTATAGTGTGACCAATCAAATTAAGAAGTAATCATCCACCATGCATAATTTTGCCCTTAGTTTCTCATTCTAATGAAGAAGCACACCCTCACATCGACGGTTGTGCAAATCCTACAACAACGGAGGTGATTGATGTGAGTGGCATTCAACGGACTGCTCTTGTACTAGCCATTATTGGAGCAATCAACTGGGGACTTATTGGTTTTTTCCGATTTGACTTAGTCGCAGCTTTATTTGGCGGTCAAGCAGCGGCATTCTCAAGAGTAATATATGCTTTAGTTGGATTAGCAGGGCTTTATTGTATTTCAATTCTGTTCAAGCCCGATGAAGAAATTGAACGGATTCCTGAAACCGAACGTTAATGGATAAATGGCATAGAGGTGTACATTGGTACGCCTCTATTTTTGTTTTAAAAAAAGCGCTATAGTAGAAGTATAAGGTGAACATATAAAAGACATTTGAGAATTGAGATTCTGCAGTTTCTCCGCTACCGGGATGGGGGGCACGCTTTCCGTGGGAGGGCGTTAAACTAAACCGGCTACGCCGTTTCATTTTAACCTTGCCCTTTAGTCCCGTTGGAGTCGGCCTCCCCCATCCCGTCCGCTTGTGAGAGCTTCTTGCATGCTTACTAGCTAAATTTACTTGGTTGATTTATTTAGTGTTTATTAGTAACAAACCGAGATAGTGCGCGAATGGATCTAAAATAAAAAGCAATCTACGCACAAGAAAGAGAAAATTCCCTACGTGACCTGCAAGAATACGATGCTAAAATGTATGTATTCATTTATTAGAAATAACTCGAAGTACGATTACTCGTACGTTTAAACAGAAAATACTCTTTTGCCTATCTTATTAAAAGTTCTTGGAAATAAGTAAACGAATGAATAGCAAGACTAACAATTTGAATCAATGCACCAAGCTACAGTAGACCTTAGCTAACTTGTAGTTAACTCAAGCACTTAATAATCAGCCCAAACAACCGTAGGAATTAGTCTGACCTATCTCCCCCCCAGGTGCGAAGTGTGTGTTCGAAGTAATATTGAAACATTTTAATACTCGCCTCTATTCCAAAAAAAAAGAGCCTCTACATAAGTAGAAACTCTTTTGGTAAACGAGCAATATTATTTCTTAGCACGTTTGTTAAGGTCTGCTTGGATCTCGTTAGACTGCTTCAACCACTCTTTAAGCTTGTCTTCAAGTGTGTTAAAGCCTTGCTTTTGTTGTTGCTGTTGTGGTTTACGTGAACCGCCACCACCGTAGCTTCCACCACCGCCGCCGCTTGGACGAGGTTTGCTCGCAGGACGAGCTGGTGCTTCTTGAGTAGCACGAATTGATAGAGAAATTTTTCCAGAGTTCTCATCAACAGAGATAACTTTTACTTTCACTTCATCTCCAACTGTAAGAACATCATTGATATCCTTAACAAATCCGTGAGCCACCTCCGAAATGTGTACTAATCCTTGTTTTTGCTCGTCAATTGCAACGAAAGCACCAAAAGGTTTAATACCTGTGATTTTTCCTTCGATGATACTTCCTACTTCATAATTAGCCATGCACATACATCTCCCAACTATTTTTTAACCTTTTGATTTTAACATAGGTTTGTGATTTATGCAAAAAACGTTTAGCTCGAGCATTTTGCCCTTTTTTGGTCCTTATTTTATCGTATAAACGGAATCTTATTAGCTTAAACCTTAAATTTAGATTTCTAATCGGCCCTTTTTTAATCCTGCTTTTTGTAGGGTGATGTTAAGGTCACGTTTTAACTGTTCAACCTTGTAAGCTTGACGCTTTTCAAGCAATGTAATGACTCGTCCAGACTTGCCCACTCGTCCAGTTCTGCCTGACCGATGTAAATATGAGTCTGCTTCAGATGGTGCATCTAATTGAATGATATGTGTCACATCATCTACATCTAAGCCACGAGCAGCTATGTCCGTTGCGACAAGAATATGTAACTCTCCTTGTCTGAAAGCCTTTAGAACCTTTTCGCGTTCTTGTTTTGAACTATCTGATGACAAAGAAGCCGCTTTGAGCCCTCTGTATTTAAATTTTTCTGTAGTTTCGGTTAATCTTTCCAACTGATTCACGAATACGATTCCTTTTTGGATATCTTCTGCATAAATCAGTTTGCGCACCGTATCAATTTTGTCACGAGCTTCACATTCGACATAATAATGAGAGACCTGCTCTGTATTCACTAACTGACCAGTCGCTTCAATTTGAACGGTAAATGGAGCAAAGGTGGCCGTTTTTTCCGATAATGTTTCAGGAATGGTCGCCGATACAAATAAAAATTGTTTGTCCCTTCCAATTCGTTTAGAGATCTCAGTTACGGCGTCCCAGGAAGATTTCTCCGCAAGCATACGATCTGCTTCATCTACCGTTACACATAAAACGTCTTTTAACTTTAACTTCTTTAATTGAATCAGCTCTAATATGCGCCCAGGTGTGCCGACTGCAATATGTGGCTTTTGCTTCTTAAGCTTGTCCAAGCTTGGCGATTAATATTTGCTCCACCTATAAATGCAGCAATTTCAAGCGGCTGATTTGCAGATAGTTGTTTTGCGACTTCTAAAATTTGCATCGCAAGCTCCTGTGTAGGTGCGAGCACAACTGCTTGCAGGTTTTTTTCAGAAGCATCCACTCGAGTGAGGATCGGTAATAAATAAGCTAAGGTTTTGCCTGTCCCTGTTTGTGAACGAGCAATAATACTCTGACCTTCCAACGCCTCTGGGATCATCTTCTGTTGAATATCTGTTGGTTCACTAATATTTATTTTGTTTAAGGACTCTTGTAGGAATTCAGGTAGTTGATCAAACGGAAATTTTGTACTCATACATTCTCTGCCACACTTTCTATTCGTTCTATTTTACGACTCTACTTTACGTAGCTGTTCTGCTTCATTCTCTGTTAACAAACCCAGTTGATCAATAAAATCCTGCGCAAATGATCCATATCCTTGATTTTTTGTTTTGTCATACGCCTTCTCGGCAGCCGCCCCATAAAAGGAGACAGCATATGCTGCAGCTTCTGCATAGTCCGATTTATTTACAGTAGAAACAAATGCAGCAACTACCCCACCAAGTAAACATCCAGTTCCAACAACTTTGGTTAACCACTCATGTCCGTTAGAAACTAAATAGAGACGTTCTCCGTCTGTAATGGTGTCAACATCTCCTGTTAAAACGGCCACACAGGAATACTGCTCTGCAACCTTTTTGGCTACGGCTTGCTTATCTCCATCTAGAGAACCATCTACTCCTTTTACCACACCACTCATGCCAACAAGAGCAGCCATTTCTCCAGCATTACCACGTACAATCGAAACATCTACTTCTTTAAGGATCTGGTGACAGATGTCCGTTCTAAAAGCAGTAGCTCCTGCTCCAACCGGGTCAAGAATGACAGGTTTTCCGGCTTTGTTTGCTGCTTTACCCGCCAAAATCATCGCTTCCGTTAATTCCACAGAAGGTGTTCCAATATTAAGCAATAGTGCACCTGCAGCCGTTGCCATATCCTGAACTTCTTCTTTGGCGTAGGCCATTACTGGTGATGAACCTATAGCCAGTAAGCCATTTGCTGTATACGTTGTGACAACCATATTAGTCATACAGTGGATAAGTGGATTCATTTCTTTTAATTGATTTAACATTAGGATATCCCCCTTGGTACTGACACATGAAGAAACCACTTATCAGATTCAGATCTAATAAGCAGCCTCTTGCTTACGCATATTTTGTTAAAAACCGATCTAATCTAGTCATTGCTTCCTGCAAATTATCCATGGAGGTTGCATAAGAACATCGAATGTAGCCTTCTCCGCCTTTTCCAAACACATGTCCTGGAACCACTGCAACACGCTCTTCAAGAAGCAGCTTTTCAGCAAATTCTTCTGAGGTAAACCCTGTGTTTCCAACAGATGGGAAGGCATAAAATGCACCTCCGGGAGAATGACACGGAAGTCCAATCTCTGCAAATGTCTTCACTACATAATTACGTCGCTGACGATAGGCATCACGCATATGCTGAAGATCTTCCATTCCGTTTTCTAAGGCTTCAATCGCACCATATTGAGCCATTGTCGGCGCACACATTAACGTGTATTGATGGATTTTTAACATAGCAGCTAATATATCAGGTGGTGCCAAAACAAATCCTAATCGCCACCCAGTCATTGCAAATGATTTGGAAAAACCTGATATTAAGATTGTTCGATCTTTCATATCACCTATTTCCGCGATACTCACATGGGGCTCATCATAAGAAAGCTCTGCATAAATTTCATCTGAAAACACGAGTAAATTATGTTCTTCCGCCAATTTAGCAATGCCTTCTAATTCTTCGCGACCAACTGTAGAGCCTGTTGGATTATTAGGAAAACAAATCATGAGTGCTTTTGTTCTTGGTGTAATCGCTTCTTTAATTAATTCAGCCGTTACTTTAAAATTATCTTCAATACCTGTTCGAATGGGCACGGGTACCCCTCCCGCCATTGAAACCAATGAACGATAGGATACAAAGGTCGGCTCAACGATAATCACTTCATCGCCTAGATTTAGAATGGCACGCATACCAATATCGATGGCTTCACTGGCTCCGACTGTCACTAATACTTCTGTATCAGGATCATAGGAAACAGAAAAACGAGTTTCCATATAATCAGCAATAGCACGTCGAAGTTCAATCACACCCGCATTTGCAGAATAGGAAGTGAACCCTCGTTCTAAGGAAGAGATACTTGCCTCTCTCACTTTCCAAGGTGTAACAAAGTCAGGTTCACCTACACCAAGTGAGATGACGTTTTCCATAGTAGACGCCAAATCAAAAAAACGACGGATGCCTGAAGGAGGTATTTCTTGTACTCGATCTGATAATCTTGATGTTCGATTCATACTGATAGAACTCATGGAGACACCACCATACGGCGATCTTTATCAGGTTCATCAAAAACAACACCATCATGCTTATATTTTTTTAATTGAAAATGTGTAGTTGTTGAAATAACTGAGTCAATCGTTGACAATTTGTCAGAAACAAATCGAGCACTCTCTGACATCGTTTTGCTTTCAATAACTACAGACAAATCATAGGCTCCTGACATGAGATACAAGGCCTGCACTTCTGGGAATCGGTAGATACGTTCTGCTACCTCATCAAAACCAACACCACGCTTAGGCGTTACTTTTACATCAATAACGGCTGTAACACCTTCTTGATCACGTACTTTGGTCCAGTCAATGACAGCTGAATAACTGAGGATCACTCGCTTCTTCTCCAACTGTTGAAGGTATTCCTTTACTTCTTCTTCTGTAACCTCTACCATTTTAGCTAAGATCGGTATCTCTACGCGACCATTTGATTCAATTATATGGAGAATTTCAATTGCTTTTTGATCCATAATGATGTCCCCTTCCTACCCAAGGATGTTATCTCTACATTTTGTATATCATAACATAGTGAACAACATTGAACGAATACTCTTTTTTACATTTTACTAAGATCCTATATCCAATATGGAGGTGCTTCACATCGAAAAAACGTCAAAATCTAAAAACAAAGTAGCTTTAATTATTATAGATATGATCAATGCGATGGATTTTGAAGACGGTGATAAACTTTTGGAACAGGCATTGCCTTGTGCAGAAAACATTGCTGATTTAAAAAGGCGTACAAAGGATGCTGGAATTCCAACGATCTATGTGAATGATAATTATGGTAGGTGGCAATCCGATTTTAAAGAAATTGTGGAGTATATAATAGAGAATGACACACGTGGTCGACAGATTACTGAGTTATTAAAACCAAGCTGAGGAGGACTATTTTGTTTTAAAGCCAAAGTTCTCTGGATTTTTTGCGACTCCTCTGCACTTGTTACTCGAACATTTAAAGGTTGAAACTGTTATTATGACAGGCGTAGCAGGAAATATGTGTGTTCATTTCACTGCGAATGATGCCTATATGCGCGACTATAAAATTTATGTTCCTGAGAATTGTACTGCCTCCAATACAACGCCTGCGAATGAGGAGGCCTTGCATTTAATACGTGACGTCCTAAAAGGCAGTATCACCCCATCATCGCAGTTGTCGTTTAAAGGAGATACGTCAAACGATATTATTGATCAAGGGTAGTGAGAGGGTATGTAGGACAAGGAGGCTCACCAACCCGCCCTGCGGGGTGCGGAGTGTATGGCCGGAGCGGGTAGCCCTACTCCATTCATTTTAAGGGACAAAAAACCGAATCCTCATTTGAGGGTTCGGTTTTTTGTTAGCTAAATCATTTTTGTCCAAGCGCCTTCACGATATCACGTGTCTAACTTTAGTAGATCTCGCGTAACGTTTCTTTATCTTGATTCAACCAGTACTTCATTAACTTCTTTGCACCTTCTAAATCATGCAATTTCGCTTGTCCGCATTGCTTTTCAGTTGCTGCTGGTACTTCTTCAATCTCAAGCGAGTACTTCATCGTTTCTTCTAAAATATCAATAATCTCGTCTACAGACGGAGTTCCGTGCATAATAAGATAAAATCCCGTTTGGCAGCCCATTGGTGATAAATCCACCACATCAAAATGGTTATAGGGTTCTGCAAAGCGGCGAATATTTAAGGCAAGCAAATGCTCCATTGTGTGAATAACATCAGGTTTCATTGCTCCTTTGTTCGGTTGAATAAAACGAATATCAAACTTACGCACTTCTCCATCTGATCCCACTTTAATCGTACCGCATGGCCGAACAAACGGTGCCTTTACAATGGTATGATCCAGTTCAAAGCTTTCCACAGTTGGCAAGCTGATCACTCCTTTGGTTGTTATTTGATTAGTATATCTAAGAAGGACTTTGTTGTCACTTGCTCTGTTTTAAAAAACTTGTTTCTTCTGTTTGTACTTCATGTTCATCTGCAAATTCTTTAAGATCTTGAATAAAATCTACTGGTTGAAAACGATGTAATTTGAGCCTAAAGCCTTTTTGCAATTGAACTAAGGCAATAGTTTGACGAGAAGACGTAATAAAGGTGATCTTGTTGATCGAATCAGCTGTGACCTTTCGCTGAATGAGTGTCATTCTCCCTAGATTGTACTTAAAGATAAGCGTATTCTCATCAATAATAAGCGTATAGTGGGAAAACATAATCATTAGAAATAAAACGGCTAAAACAATAAAAAGAATTGTAAACGGATTTACTTGATATATCGCATAGAATAAAGACATTACAAATAACAAAATCCATAGAAATTTTGGTTCCCGTGCTTTATACATTGTTGAAACTCCCCCAACATTTATTTTCTCTTCTTTTTATTATACAGGAGTTTAGCATTGGGAAAAGAAGGGGATTTAAATCAAAAGAACTCATCTACACTTACTTAATCAAAGGATGATGAATATGCGAAAAAGAGAAAGTTCCTTTTCAAAACAGCTTATTAATAAGCTAAAAACCGACCCTATTCCAGATTGGTCAGCAACGCTTGCCTATTATTTTATGCTCTCGATCTTCCCGCTCATCATTTTTTTGTTAGCGATTATTCCTTACTTTGATTTAGATAATACAGTCATTGAAGGTTTTATAGGTGATTATTTACCTGAAGAAATAGGCTCGCTTTTTTCTGAGACCATTATAGAAACGGTTAATCAACCATCGGGTGGACTGCTTTCATTTGGTATCTTGGCAACTATTTGGTCAGCTTCTAATGGTTTAAATGCACTTATGCGTGCCATTAATCGTTCGTATGACATTGAGGAAACACGTAACTTTGTGAAAATGCGCCTATTCTCAATCATTCTTACGATTGGTATGATCTCAACCATTGTCGTTACGCTGATTATGCCTGTTTTCGGTACCGTTATTATCAACTTTCTGGAGACATATTTAGCAATGCCAGAAGCAACAGCTTCCTTGCTCAATGTATTACGTTATCCTGTTGGTGTTGTGTTCATGATCTTGTTGTTAACGCTTATTTATTGGATTTCTCCTAATGTAAAGTTGAAATTTAAAGAAGTAATCATTGGGGCTGTTATAGCTACTCTTGGTTGGCAGCTTGTTTCCTTCTTTTTCTCTTTATATATCAGTAACTTCGCCAATTATTCAGCAACGTACGGTAGTCTTGGTGGTGTGATCATTCTTATGCTTTGGTTCTTTATTACAGGCATCATGCTTGTATTAGGAGGGCAAATCAACGCCGTCATCTACCAACGAAAACGATTTATCTAACTTTTTTTCTTGGATATGTATATTATCTTTTCAAAAGGGAAAGGATGGTAGCAGATCGCAACCTAGAAAAAAAGGAGTTGTTAAGACATGAACAAATCAGAACTTATCCATGCAGTAGCTGAACGTGCTCAACTAACTAAAAAGGATGCTGGATCAGCCATTCAATCGGCTTTTGATATTATTTCAGAATCTCTAGAAAAGGGAGAAACTGTTCAATTGATTGGTTTCGGAAACTTTGAAGTACGAGAACGTGCAGCTAGAAAAGGCCGCAACCCTCAAACCGGTGAAGAAATTAATATTGCCGCTACAAAAACACCTGCTTTTAAAGCCGGAAAACAGTTAAAAGACGCTGTGAAATAAGTGAATCTAACAACTGAAAAAGCCAATGGATACGAAATCCATTGGCTTTTTTTGATTTATTAGTTAGCTGAATGTGAAGAAACAAGTCTGGTAAGAGTACGTGCCATGACGCCAGTTGCACCAAGCTTGTCCATTGGCTGTTGATTTGTCCTGCCATGCAGTTCCAGCAATATCCAGGTGAACCCATGGTGTATTTTCAACAAACTCTCCAATAAATAAACCAGCTGTAATACTACCACCAAGCTCGTCCTGGTGCATTATTAAGGTCCGCAACATTACTCGTTTTAAGCATATTTTTATATGGCTTATGGCTAGGTAACTGCCAAATCCATTCACCAGCTGTCTCAGAAGCTTCTGTAACCTTTTGCATCCATGCATCGTTATTTGTAATCGCTCCAGTTGTATAATCTCCTAAAGCGACCACTACAGCTCCTGTAAGAGTTGCAACATCAACTAGGTAATCAACGCCAAGCTGACGAGCGTACGCAACACCATCTGCAAGAATTAAGCGACCTTCTGCATCCGTATTACGAATTTCGATCGTTTTACCTGTCATCGCACGAATCACATCACCCGGCTTCAAAGCAGAGCCATTAATCATATTCTCTGCTGAAGGGATAACCGCTACAACATTTACTTTTGGTTTAAGTTGACCAATAGACTCCATAGCTCCAAGTACAGCACCTGCGCCACCCATGTCCATTTTCATTTCATGCATTCCCGCAGTTGGCTTAAGTGATACTCCACCTGCATCAAATGTCATTCCCTTACCAACTAAACCAATTGCATTCTCCCACTTGTCTGTCCCTTGATATGTTAAGACAATCATTTTGGCAGGTTGATCACTTCCCGCTGTAACAGCAAGTAACGCACCCATACCAAGTCTCTTCATGTCTTCTTCCTCAAGAACCTCAATCTTAAAACCATAACGCTCAGATAGTTTCTGCGCTTCCTCAGCTAAATCTGTAGGTGTTAAAAGATTTGCAGGTGTATTTACAAGTGTTCTTGCGTAATTTGTACCCTCTGCATAAGCTTTTCCCTCTTCAGCCGCGTCTACAACATCTTCAGAAGCATTTGTATAAAGAGTAACAGATTCTACTTTTTTATCTGGTTTATTTGACTTTTCCTTATAATCAACAACTTCATATGTACTTAAGGCTAATCCTTCACCAATTAAAAAAGCAAGTTCGCTTACACTGATATCATCCGTTTGCAACGCATCCACGCTGATCGCAACATCCGTTACACGATCTTCATTTAGTTTTTTACCAATCTTGCCTACAAGATCACGAATTCCTTGAGCATCCAATTCATTTTTGTTGCCTAAGCCAATTGTATATACAGTAGCTGTTTTCGCTTGACCAAATGTATAAAATGAACGAAGCTCTCCCTTATCAGATGAAAGCAATCCTTGTTTCTTTAATTCACCTATTTGGCCATTCACGATTTCGTTAAGCTCAGAAGCTCCTGAATCTAATTCCCCATTTTTTAATAGTCCAATAACAAACACGTCATGTGTTGCTTCTTTTGAAAACTGTGCCGCTTGTTTATACAAACTAACCCCTCCTTATTATTACACTAGTATAACATGTTTTGCTAAAAAACAGCGTAATCTAATATTGACTATCTTTTTAATCTATAAGGTGACTGTGCTATAATAATGGTAATGAATACGTGATTTTGTTTCGTAGGAAAGGACGTCATTGCATACATGGAGATTTTGCAAAACTTCCCTTTATGGTCTGCATTAATTGCCATCATTGTGGCTCAATTTATTAAAATCCCCCTAGCTTTTATTGCAACAAGAAAGCTTAACTTTGAACTTTTCACCAGCACCGGTGGCATGCCTAGCTCTCACTCTGCAGCTGTTACTGCCTTATCTACAGCCGTTGCCATTGAACTTGGTCTTGATTCCCCTGTATTTGCAGCAACAGCCATTCTAGGTATCATTGTGATGTTTGATGCAACAGGAGTCAGAAGACACGCTGGTTATCATGCAACCGTTCTTAATCAACTCGTTGCTGATTTTAACAAGCTAGTTGATGAGGTCAAGTCATGGCCGAAAAAAGAAGATGCAGACAAACTAAAAGAACTACTAGGCCATCAGCCAATTGAAGTATTTTTTGGAGCTCTACTCGGCGTATTTTTAACACTTGGTTTATATGCTTGGATTTTCTAAATGAAAAAGGCAAGAATTCGATTAAATACGAATTCTTGCCTTTTTTCTTTTCTATAGATAAAAGACCTTTTCACAAATGAAAGGGTCTCAGACAGTTTTAAGAATCAATTTGTCCTCTAAATACTTGAACAGCTTCATCTTCATTCATCGCTTCTAGTTCTTCTTGGCTTAATGAACCCGATCCTTTTTCTACAATAAAGACATCCAGTTCTTTTTTACCCAAGCGTTCATAGACGTCATCAACTGTATGATAATATAAGTCAATTTTGTCACCTTTAATAGCTGAACCGGTATCTGCCACTACCCCATATCCATAACCCGGAATGAAAAGAACCGTACCGATTGGGAAGACATTTGTATCAGCTGCAATAGTTGAAAAGACGTCTCTTGTAACGGGTACACCTGAGAAAGTTATGCCATATGCTTCATCGCCAGGAACCTTTCCAGTCGACTCATATCCCGCCGTATAACCAGTGGCTTCCACATGATGCACGGGGTACTTCGACCAGTCTTCCAAGCGAATCAAGTGCACTTTGTTCTGTTTCTTCAGCAGTAACCTGCTCTGACAAGATAGCTTGAGCCGTTTGATATTGTGGTAGCTGTTTTTTAGCTAGAGACACCTGTTTGTATGGATAATTTGCAGCTTGGATATGTCACCTGTTCAGATTTGGTTAATTGGGTTCGCACCCATGTATTTACCTGTTCTGCCTGAACACCAGATATGGTTGTAAATGTTGCCCAAATTGCAATAACTAGCAATACACTCATAATTGCTCGACTTGTAATGTTTCTTGTATGGCGCCTTTTTGGCATATTCAAGAATACTCACTCCTCTCACAGAACAGCTTCTCCAAAATATAGAAGAAGTATTCATATGAGAGAAACTACGTAAACACTCTAAAACATCTGATACCCTCGAACACGCAGCATCTTAATAACAATGCCCGCTACAATAGAACCCACCAAACCAAACGAAAGAACAAGATGGTCCACTACTTTTAAATTAATTAAAGCGGTTCCCAAGTTCTGAAGCTCAAGAATAGGTTGAGTAAAATAACTTCCAAACGGACTTTGATTCACAATAATCAGCACAACAAGCGGATATATAAAAGCCATCAGCCATGTTGAACGCAACAGCATATTTAACAAGAAACCGATTCCAAAAAACATAACTAAAAAAATCAGCATCGAAATGACCAGCTGCGGAATATTCATTGTTGCTTCACTCCTTATCTTCTCTACTAGTTTACAAAAAGGAGTAGAATTCAGTCAATCTAATGTTTTAAGAAGATCGTTACAGAGACTCTGTCTGTATAGAAATGAGCAAGACGGATGCTGTGGTTAGCACGAGGTTTGGGCTTTTTAGCAAGACCTTGCGGTGGTTACTAAGACATATTGTGTTCTCTCTAAGATCTGACTTCTGTTACCAAGCGAGATCTCCTTCTCTCCAAGACCTGACCGCTGTTTCCAAGTGAGATCTCCTTCTTTCCAAGATCTCGCCGCTGTTACCAAGCTAGATCTCCTTCTTTCCAAGACCTTACCCCTGTTACCAAGCGGGATCTCTTCCTCTCCAAGACCTGACCTCTGTTACCAAGAGGGATCTCTTCCTCTCCAAGACCTGACCTCTGTTACCAAGAGGGATCTCTTTCTCTCCAAGACCTCGCTGCTGTTACCAAGCGAAATCTCCTTCTCTCCAAGACCTGACCCCTGTTATCAAGCGGAATCTCCTTCTCTCCAAGACCTTACCCCTGTTACCAAGCGGGATCTCCTTCTCTCCAAGACCTTACCCCTATTACCAAGCGAAATCTCCTTCTCTCCAAGACCTTACCCCTGTTATCAAGCGGAATCTCTTTCTCTCCAAGACCCTGCCCCTGTTACCAAGCGAAATCTCCTCCTGTCCAAGACCTGCCCTCTGTTACCAAGAGAAATCTCTTCCTCTCCATGACCTGACCCCTGTTTCCAAGAGAATTCTCTTTCTCTCCAAGACACTGCCCCTGTTTCCAAGCGAGATTACGTACTTAGCAAGAGGTCACTTCGGTTACCAACAAAAAAAGAGAAACGAACAACAAATATTGTCCATTTCTCGCATCTATATTTTAGTTTTTAAAATTAAAATGGTTTCTTCCCTTTTTTCAATACGAGGCCTACTCCACCTAAAAGAAGAAGGTAGCGGTTATCAATCATTTTTTTCATGAAGTTTGCTGTTCCGCCGTATAGTTTTCGTGATCCTACAGCTCCAATGGCTTCTTTACCTCCAAGTGAGGCAACTGTTCCTTTGATATCTGGTTTAAAGGTTTTTAGTTCTCCGCCGTTTATTAAGGCGTTCAAATTGCTGGCACAGATTTCAGCCATCTGCATGGCAATTTGTGCTGTTGGTGGGTATGGTCGGTTAATTTCTTCGTTAATGATCAGGGCACAGTCTCCGATGATGAAGATATTGTCATGTCCTGGGGCACGAAGTTCTGGTTCGACTTTGATTCGTCCACGCATGTTATCGAATCCTGAGCGTTCAATGATGGAGCTTCCACGAACACCTGTCGCCCATACTACAGTTGAAGCTTTTATTTCTTCGCCTTCTCCTACTACAACTCCAGAATCTGTTACTTCTTTGATTGGCGTGTTGATTTTAAATTCAACGCCACGGCTTTCTAGTAGATTCATTGCATACTCTACTAGTTCTGGATCAAATCCAGGTAGTGCGGTAGGGGCTGCTTCTACTACGTATAGTTTCACTTTTTCACGAGCAATATCATACTGTTTGCATAACTGTGGAACGCGCTCAGACAACTCACCGATAAATTCAATTCCTGTAAATCCTGCTCCTGCTACAGCAAAGGTAAGTAATCCTTCTTCTTTTTCTACTTGATTATTGTATTTCGCAAAACAGTTTTCAATGTGATCTTTAATTTGACGTGCACCATTCACTGTCCATTTGCTGTACGCATGTTCTTTTACACCTGGTACTCCAAAGGTTTCAGCTTCTGCTCCAAGTCCAACAACTAAATAATCGTAGTCAAGCTCTCCGTCTTTTAGTAGAACTTTTTTTTCTTCTGTTTTAATTTCAACAACTTCATCCTGAACAAAATTGATTTTACGAAAATCTACTACGCTTTTGATTGGCATTCTTGTTTTTTCAGGTAGCATCGTTCCTGCTGCGGGTTCATGTAACCATGTTGTTTGATAATGGTAATCATGCTTATTTACAAGCGTGATTTTTGCTTCATTATCTCCCATTTTTTTCTGAAGCCTCGTTGCTGTGATCATTCCACCATAACCTGCGCCAAGAATGACAATATGCGGCTTATTCACGATATCACTTCCATCAGTTTATTTTATAAGTGCGTTTTATGTGATCTATTTCACGAACTAATATACAAAGATACGTTTGTACTAAATCCGACGCAAAATAGACACATCTTATCTACATCCTATGATATGTGTTTTCTCCAGACTTTTCAACATTTTTCGTGTGATTTATGAAAGAAGTTCTAACATAGCCTTATCTGCTTCCTACATTATATGAGAATGCTAATCTTAATTTAAGAAAAACAAGTGAAAAAGATTCTCATCCTTTGTTTTTCCTTTTAAGTACAGCTATAATGGATAAGGCAGGTAATAATTCGGAGGTGTCTAAACATGTCAGAGCAAGAAGATTTATTTGATATAACGATCATCGGGGGAGGGCCAACTGGCTTATTCGCTGCTTTTTATGCAGGCATGCGTAAAGCTAAGGTGAAAATTATTGAAAGTATGCCGCAGTTAGGTGGACAGCTTTCAGCCCTTTACCCTGAAAAATATATATATGATGTTGCAGGATTTCCTAAGGTGAAAGCTCAGGATCTTATTGAACAGTTAACCATTCAAGCGCAACAATTTAACCCTGAAATCGTACTTGAGCAGGCTGTTTCAGAATTAACGAAACAAGATGATGAAACATTTATAATTACAACAGATAAAGAAACTCATTATTCTAAAGCCGTTATCATTACAGCAGGAGCGGGTGCATTCCAACCTCGCCGTCTTCAACTAGAAGGTGCTGAAGCATATGAACAGACAAACCTACATTACTTTATAAAAGACTTAAGTGAATTTGCTGGAAAACGTGTGGTTGTATTAGGTGGAGGAGATTCGGCATTAGACTGGTCTCTAATGCTTGAACCACTAGCAAAAGAAGTAACAATCGTACACCGTCGTGATAAGTTCCGTGCGCATGAGCATAGTGTGCAGTTGCTTGAAGAATCCAATGTGAACATCGTTACTCCATATGAAATTACTGGCCTTAACGGAGAAAATGGTGCCATAACTCAAGTTGAGTTAAGTGAAGTGAAGGGTGAAGGCAAAAAAACAATTGATGTTGATGCCCTTATTGTTAATTACGGATTTGTTTCCTCGCTTGGCCCAATTAAAGAATGGGGTCTTGAGATTGAGAAGAATTCCATTGTGGTGAATACAAAAATGGAGACAAATATTAAAGGGATTTACGGTGCCGGCGACATTTGTACCTATGATGGAAAGGTAAAGCTGATTGCAACAGGATTTGGTGAAGCTCCAACGGCTGTTAACAATGCAAAAGCGTATATTGATCCAAAAGCACGGGTATTTCCAGGACACAGTACAAGCTTATTTTAAAATAAAACAACAAAACCTGCTGATTATGTAAGCTAATCAGCAGGTTTTTGTATGGTTTTATATAAGCGCTTGGATTAATGGGTGGTTCTCTTCTAATCCAGTTACTTGAATTAGCGTTTCTTTTTTTCCTTTTTCTTTAAGTAGCTTCTGTAGCTCCTGGCTCTCAGTATCATCAGCCACGTCAAAATGAAGGGCTGCTTCAATGACTTCAAGAAGCACGCTTGGGACTTGACCTTGATCAAACAACATTCTTGCCGGTTTGATTAAGCGATCGTTAAAGCCAAGTTTACGGATTGGTCCTCGCCCAACTCGCACAATGTCATCTGAAAGATACGGATTCTCAAAACGTCCAATAATCTTTGTGATGTAGGCTTCATGTTCAGCTTTGTCAAAACCATATTCTTGGACAAGCACGAGTTTGGTCTCATTTAAACCTGCTTGAACCTTATGTTTCACGTCTTGATCTTCCATCGCTTCTTTAATCGTTGTTAAGCCTTTTTCATAACCAAAATACGCGGCTAAAGCATGTCCCGTATTAACAGTGAACAGCTTACGTTCAATAAAAGGAATGAGATCATCTACGTACGTCACGCCTTCAATCGCTGCATTGTCACCTTTTAATGATGGCTTTTCAACTACCCACTCAAAAAATGGTTCAACGGAAACAGCAAGAATATCTTCGTTTTTTTGATTAGGAACAATACGATCAACTGCGGCATCAGCAAAACCGGTTTTCTGAATGATGGTTGCCCACTCTGATTCAGAAACCTGATCCTTTGTATATTCCTTTAATGTCGATGTCGCACGGATAGCATTTTCACAAGCGATTACATCGACTGGTTTAGCATCTGCTGCACGTTGCTTTAGCCCTTTCGCCAATGTTGGTGCAATGAATTTAAGAACAGTAGGACCAACAGCCGTTGTAATTAAATCAGCTGTAGCAATCTCATGTACTAAGGCATCTTCTTCTTGATTACTATGAAGTCCACGAACACCTGTAACAAGCTCCTGTCCTCCTTCTTCACTAGCAATTGTAACTGTATATTCTCCACGGTTATTTAATTCAGATATCACAGCTTCATTTACATCTGCAAATACTACCTCGTAACCTGCACGGCTTAAAAGGGCGCCAATAAATCCGCGCCCAATATTACCTGCTCCAAAATGTACAGCTTTCATTATTCATTCACCTCTGAGAAAAATGCAAGCACTTCATCAGATGTTTTAGATGTTAATAACTTCTCAACATTTTCTTCCTCGGAGCAAGCAATCGCGATTTTTGATAGGATCTCTAAATGTTCGTTTCCTTTTCCTGCAATGCCAATAACAAGACGGACATCATTTCCATCCCAATCAATTGCGTCGTTATAAAGAAGAATGGAGATTCCTGATTCCTTCACTTCCCCTTTTGCTTCCTCTGTACCATGAGGAATCGCAAGCATATTCCCCATAAATGTAGATGTTAATTCTTCACGTTCGTGCATTTTTGCTACATATTCAGCCGTCACGTATCCACGCTCAGACAGAAGTGTTCCTGCCTCTTCAATGGCTTCTTTTTTTGTTTTAGCTTGTGCATTTACTACAATATTGTCTTGTTTCAGAATAGAATTTGTCATAATTTGTGCACTCCTTTTTGTACTAGCTTTTGAATATATTCAAAACAATGCTGACTAATTAGTTTCTTAATCTCTGCCTCTGTGCCAGTTTCCATGATGCGTGTATGTTCATCACTTGAGATGAGCATCACACTTAAGCTACTTAGCAAATCAAGCAGGTTCTGGTTGGCATCAATTGGTGCCAACATTAAAATGACCCTATTTACAATGACGGGCTTATCACCCATCGAGGCAAGAGATTCTTCCACATCAAGTCGAAGCATTGTAAAGACCGGTTTTAATACTTGCTCTGTTCTAGTATGAAATAAAGCCAGATTTGTATCAGGTATTCCAAGTCCACCTAAACGTTCTCGTTGTAGTAGGGCTTCAAAAACAGGAACTGCATCCGTTACACAACCTGCTTCTTCAAGTTCTGTACAAACATGAGCAAGAGCCTCGTCCATTACTTTACCCTTTTTTAGGGAAAATGAATCTATTATTAACGCAACATCCTGGCTAAGCAGTGATAACTGTTCAAAAAACGTTTCAGGTATATTAGCTCCAACCATTTTTTGCTCATTTGCTACAGGTCGACTTACAATTGGACGCTTTTTCTTTACTGATTTAATATGCTGCCTTATTTGTTCCGTTTCTTCTTTTGATAAAAATGGTTTCACTAAAAAATATTGCTCACTTTGAGTTAAGGGTACAGTTGAGATAATGAGATCGTAGTACCTGGCTTCGTGTTTATTAAAATCAAATAACGAAACATTGTCGATCTGTTCAATTTCTGGGAACTCTTTCTCAAGTCGACTTGCTAAGAGTTTTGATGAGCCGATCCCACTTGAGCAGATAACCATAGCCTTCAAAGGATTTTTTTGATTTTGTCGTTCAATAGCAGAACCAAAATGCATCACTAAAAACCCAATCTCTTCCTCAGGGACAATTAGTGGATCAAACACTTTCTCCGTTACTTCTTTAACTCGTTTATATAAACTGGCGTAGTTTTGCTTAATTCTTTCAAGTAAAGGATTATGAATTTTCATCCCATGATTCATTCTGTAAAGCGCCGGCTCAAGATGTGAAATCAGCCCCGGATATAGAGAATGATCGTCAAAACTAAGCTCCAGATTGTTTTCCATTTGTTTAATAAGACGATCTGCATAATAAGAGAGTTCAGTGTACTCTTCATTATTAAATAAATTGTACTCCTTTTGAATCTTTGCTCCTCGAAGATGCATAACAATGTAGCCAATCTCTTCTTCAGGAATGGAGATAGAGAAAATATTTTCTAAAGAAATCGCTAATGTTTTGGCTAACTCATACACTGTTTCCTGTTGCAATTCGGATAATTGTTCTTCATCCATTTGCACTTTCTCACCCTGCTGAATTCGTTCAATCGCCAATGCTAAATGAACAATAAGCCCAATATAAGAGGAGTCGGCCATTTGCCCATTAGAATGTGTCCGAAGATCCTCAACCGCTTCTTGAACACGTTGGATTTTTTTTGCGTCTACAATATCAAGTAAACGCTCTGAGATTGATTCAGTTTCTGATTGATCAGAAGAGTAGTCTCCTACTGAGTGATAAAAATTACTCTCACTAATATTCTCAGTGATTAAACGGCTTAAACTACGTCTGATATTTGTTTCAGAGCCTGCTACCTCAACTCCATACCCGCGACGCCTTATGAGAGTTAGGTGATATGAAGATAGCCACTCTTCGACTTTTGTCAAATCATGGCTGACTGTTGCAACTGTTACATTTAATTCTTCTGCAAGAGAAAAAAGCTTTACTGGCTCCTGCTTTTCAAGCAAGGCTACAAGTAAAAGCAACTGTCGTTCTTCAGGAGTATATTCACTTGGCTCCAACGAAGCTAAATCATTCTTTAATTGAATAAGATCCTCTTGTGCTCCAAGAATCTGATATCCCTTCGTCAAATCTTTATGTAAAGTGAGGTCATAGTCTGACATGACCCCACTCAAGCCTTTTAGATCTCGTTGAATTGTTCTAGTACTAACATCAAGAGAAGAGGCTAATTCACGTAAATCTAATTGATTCTGCTCATTAAGTAGAAGTTTTAACAGCTGTCTTTCTCTAGCTGGAATATACATGAACTCCCCTCCTCTTTTGTGATGTTATTTTAAACGATCAATGAGTTCATCGTACTTCGGACTGTTCATGAAGTTCTCAACTGAAATGTGCTCTGCATTAGGTTGCTTTTGTTTCGCACGATCTGTTAAGTCCTTGTGAGTTACAACAACATCCGCATCGGCCGGAATATTGCTAATAGATGTATTCGATACTGACACATCAAGCTCAGCTTTTTTCACTTTGTTTTTAAGAATTGATGCACCCATTGCACTTGATCCCATTCCAGCATCACATGCAAAGATGATCTTCTGAATGTCTTCTTTTGATTTCTGACCATCAACAGCTGCAGGTACAGAAGTCTCGCTGCTACCGTTTTGAAGCTCTTCAATGATTTCATTATAACGCGGGCTGTTCATGAAGTTATCTACTGATACATGAATAGCATCCGATTTTTTTGATTTTGCACGATCGGTTAAATCTTTGTGTGTAATGACAAGGTCAGCATCATCAGGGATATTACTAATAGATGTGTTGATAACCTCAGTATCAAGGCCTGCTTTCTTCACACGATCACGCATGATTGATGCACCCATCGCACTTGATCCCATTCCAGCATCACATGCAAAGACAATTTTGTTTACGTCTGCGTATGAAGCTGTTTTATTTTCAGAACTTGAACCATTAAGAGATGCAGAAACACCGCTCTTTTTGCCTTTCATTGCTTCCATTTTGCTTGTTGCATCAGCAAGATTTTCTTCCTCACCTTTGCGGTCGAACTTAAGGATTAATGAACCTATTGCAAAAGATACTGCTGCAGCTGCAAGCACTCCTAGAAGGACGTAAAAGTAATCACCGGGTGCTGCAAGTCCAATAATAGGAATAATACTTCCTGGAGATGCAGGGCTAACTAGACCAACATCAAATGCGCTAAAAACAAATACACCAGTCATTCCACCAAAGATAACTGCAAGAAACATTAGTGGTTTCATTAGTACATACGGGAAGTAAATTTCATGAATACCACCGAAGAAGTGAATAACACCTGCACCATACGCTGAAGCTTTAGATGCTCCCTTACCAAAGAACATAAATGCAAGTAAAACACCAATACCAGGACCTGGATTAGCTTCCAAAAGATAAAAAATTGATTTTCCGGTTTCTCTTACTTGTTCAATCGAGATAGGTGTTAAAATCCCATGATTAATGGCATTGTTTAGGAACATAACCTTTGCAGGCTCAATGAAAATACTTGCTAAAGGTAATAATCCCAAGCCAATAATGGTTTCAGCTCCAAGACCCATTAAAGTTGTTAATCCAGATACAAGTGGAGCAACAGCTAATGAACCAAAGCAAGCTAAGATAACGGCTAGGATACCAGCAGAGAAGTTGTTAACTAACATCTCAAAACCTTGTTTCACCTTACCGTCTAACTTTTGATCGACTTTCTTAATTAAATAACCACCTAGTGGACCCATGATCATGGCACCAATAAACATTGGAACATCTGTTGCTGCAATGACACCCATTGTCGCCGTCGCACCAACAACCCCACCTCGGAAATCGTGGAGAATTCGACCACCAGTAAATGCGATTAACAGTGGAAGAAGATATGTGATCATCGGGCTAACCATTGCTTCTAGAAACGAAACGGACTCAGCTGGCGAGCTACCTTCACCATAGTAAGCAGTTACGCCTGCAAAAATTGCAGTAATAATTCCCCATGCAATAAATGCACCGATATTTGGCATAATCATGCTACTAAGATTACTACCGAACTTTTGAATCTTTGAACGAATGCTGGTTTTTTCTGCCATCATTGTTCCCCCTTTTTACTAATGAATTAAATAAATGCTATTTCATATTCCTATTTTATATGGTTGTAAACGCTTCATTCAACCAAATGTTTATGCAGTTTCGTCACATCTCGCCGCGACAACATTTAATAACTTTATACCTATGTAATATTCAAACTTGTCTTACTTTTAACGTTCCCTTTCATAAACAATCATAATCATAAAAAAACCATTTAACAAAGACCTGCTAAATGGTTTTTTTAATGAATATCTAATTTGTTTAGCAATCACCTGGCGCTCCTGCGTTAGTAGCTGTACGGAAAGACGTACCGCACCCACACGAAGCAATGGCATTTGGATTATCAATCGTAAATCCTCCGCCCATCAAATTCTGCTTATAATCTATAACTAATCCTTTAATGACTGGAGCACTTTCCTCATCAACTAGTACGGATAATCCATTAATTTCTACCTTCGTATCTTGGGGTGACTGTTCGTTATCAAAACCCATGCCGTAAGAAAGACCGCTACATCCGCCACCTTTTACTCCAACTCGAAGCATAAGTGTGTCATCTTCTTCAGCTTTCATCATTTCTTTTATATGGCCAACCGCTGCATCTGTTAATGTAATCATGATTACCCTCCTATCATTTCACTATATGCTTATTATAGTACGATAGGTATACAATCTCAACCAACCTGCCTTTTTCTAGCCAACTTAGCAAGTAAACAAGTATGAAGCCTGTCTAATTCCTGGCTAAAGTAGAGGACCTGAGGATGATTCAAACCAAATTCACCAGCTGCGTCAACCATTTTTTGTCTAGTATGTTCAATCTGTTCTTCAAACGATTCAGTTGTACAGTAGCTACACATAACTAATCCTCCTTTATGATAACCATTAAAAGGAAACTTGTTACTTTTAGTCTACTAAAATGTACCTGCATATGCAATCATATTTGCATTTTTTATTCTATCAGTTTCCTTTTGAATCACTATATTTTTACAACAATTCATTAACTATAAGGCACAAGTCTTTAAATCAGCAGATGACGGTAGTATAATAGTGTGTGATTACACAATATCATGATTAATTATATAGAATGTAATCCAGCTTGGCCGCCGAGATCGGTCAACTAGAGAGCAGGAGATGAATCGGATGAGCATATTGTTAACTGATACAAAGCTTGAAGGTATCAAAGAAAAGGTTCTTCACGGAGAACGATTAACGATTGAAGATGGACTATATTTATATGAAACACCTGATCTACTTGGTGTTGCACAACTTGCAAATCAAGTAAATCTTAAGAAAAACGGAGATAATGTCTATTTCATTCAGAATATGTACATTAATCCAACCAACGTATGTGAAGCTTCATGTAGTTTCTGTGGATTTAAGCGCAAGCCAGGCCAGGAAGGCGCTTATACAATGGATTCAGAAGCTCTACTTAACTATGTTGGCGAACGTTGGAATGACAATATCCGTGAGTTTCATATTGTTGGAGGGCACAACGTTG
Source organism: Alkalicoccobacillus plakortidis (assembly GCF_023703085.1). Taxonomy (NCBI): domain Bacteria; kingdom Bacillati; phylum Bacillota; class Bacilli; order Caryophanales; family Bacillaceae; genus Shouchella; species Shouchella oshimensis. Next base: position 1,515,915 of record NZ_JAMQJY010000001.1, read on the forward strand.
AGGTAGGTTTTGAATACTATCTTGATACGATCCGTACACTTAAGAAACACTACCCTAGTGCAACTGTTAAAGCATATACAGGTGCTGAAATTGAGTTCTTTTCACGTATTTCTGGCCTAAGTATGAAGGGTGTATTAGAAGAACTTATCAAAGCTGGTCTTGACACGCTCCCTGGTGGTGGAGCTGAGATTCTAACTGAAAACTACCGTGCAAAAATGAGTCCTGATAAAGCATCAACAGACCAATGGCTTGAGGCACATGAAATTGCTCATTCTCTTGGTTTGCGTACTCATGCAACGATGTTATATGGTTCAATCGAATCTAAAGAAGAACGTTTGATTCATATGGATCGTGTACGTCAGCTTCAGGATCGTACAAATGGCTTTATGGTTTTCATCCCACTAGCTATGCAACCGCGTAGTGTAAATGCAAACCTTAAACGTAGAACATCAGCTTTTGATGATATGCGTACATTAGCGATTAGTCGTTTGATGTTAGATAACTTTGACCATATTAAGGCATATTGGATTAATATCGGTGTTCAACTAACACAGATGGCTCTTACATTTGGATCGAGTGATATTCACGGTACCTTAATTGAAGAGCGTATTTCCCATTCAGTTGGAGCACTTACATCTTCAGGTATTACCCGCGATGAGCTCATTCACTTAATTAAGAGTGCGAATAAGACACCGATTGAGCGCGATACGTTCTATAATGTAATTAAAACGTACTAAAAAAAACGCAGTGGACAATTTTGCCCACTGCGTTTTTCTTATCGCTTTATAAAAGCCATTCACCTTCACAAATCGTTTCAGCCGCACCATTCATCAGAACATCTCCGTTTTCTAACCAAGTTATCAAAAGATCTCCTCCTAATAAATGTACTGTTACTTCATTATCTCTTTGTGAATAGCCGTTTAATATAGATGCAACAACAGCTGCACAGGCACCCGTTCCACACGCCTGCGTAATTCCCGTTCCGCGTTCCCAGACGCGAAAATGTAGTTCATCCTCTTTTACAATTTGTACATATTCAACATTTACCCATTCAGGAAAACGTTCGTGTTTCTCAAGTGTTGGTCCAACCTGCATAAGAGGAACAGATTGAATATCCTCGGTAAAAATAACCGCATGTGGATTTCCCATCGAAACGGCTGTTAGACGAACTTCCTGCTCTCCAAGATCAAATGATTCATTCACAACCTGATCCACTGCAGAACCAATCATTGGGATTGCGGATCTACTCAGTCTTGGCGCACCCATATTTACCGTAACGGTTGGAACTTTATTTTGTTCATTTGGATGAACAGTGGCCTCCACTAACCCGCCTTTTGTTTGGATGTTAAAAACCGTTTGATTTACATATCCATTCTCATATGCAAATTTAGCCACACAGCGCAAACCATTTCCACAGTTCATTGCTTCAGAACCATCATTGTTAAAAACACGCATGCTAATTTCTGCTGTATCGGATGGACCAATCAAAATCATTCCATCTGAACCAATTCCGTTATTTTTATCAGATACTTTTACAGCTAACCTAGGTAGATCATGCTCTTCCAGCGTTTCCTTAAATAAATCTACATAAATATAACTATTACCTAAACCATGCATTTTTGTGAATTTCATTATTTCCGATCCTCCCTAAGCGCCTGATTTGTCCAAAAGTAGTCTTCATCTGCCTCTAAAATGATTAATCTAGCATGACAACAAGGTAAGTTTAATTGCTTTTTTATACCTTCTTTGGCTTCCTCTAAATCTCTGTTTTTCATATGTGTCAATACCTGATCTTCTCCGCAAAACGGGCATTCGTGCAGGTATACATCATTAAATTGTTTCTCATAGGGCCAAGAATGAGAAAACGGGATTAGTGGCATATGTGTGACCTCCTCATTGGTTTCACAAAAAAACTTCTAGTATCTGCTAGAAGTCATTAATTAAAACATTGGATTTTCCTCAAGAAAAACATATATATTCGCCACTAGTTCATCGGCTGTATTACCTGAGACAAGTTCACCGTTCACAAGTGCATACGGGCCCATCGAACATTCTCCACAGTGGCTTAAACATCCATAATCTATAATATCCAAATTCGGATCTTTTTCGAGTTGTTCCATTGCACCTTGAGATTCACTCGCAAGATTACTGAAACAAAACTCAATAATTGGTCTCATCTTTTCACCTCAAATTTCTACCTATAGACTACCTTTTAGAAAAAAAGAAGTCAATGATCAGTCACTATCAGGCAAATTGACCTTGTTTTCTCCTTGTATGGTCGGTATAATTTAAAAATGACCGGGGTCATCTAAGGAGAGAGCGATAAGTGAAACAGCAAGTGAAAAAGGTAGAAACAAAAAAAGAATTGAAAACGCTGCACTTACTCTTTTTAGAGAAAAAGGGTTTGATCGTACAACTGTACAAGAAATCACAACCGCAGCTCGTGTAGCTAAAGGAACCTTTTTTAATTATTTTCCTACCAAAGAATCAATTATGCACTCCTTAGCAAAGGAAAGACTAAGTAGCGTAATGAGGTATATTCGAAAATATCCTCGGAATCAGTTACAGCTTTCTAATCGAATTCATTCATACTTATACTTTATCCTAGACGAATACGACCAACATCCTACTCTAACTATTCAGATTTGGCGTTGTGTTCTTGATGATGAGCACTTGCTTTTAGCTCACTGGCGCGAATTACTTCAAACAGCCCTGACTCGCGATGAAATTTATGCCGAAACAGATATTGAACTTTGGGCACATATTATTCATTCTCATGTTTCCTATGGTATTCACCTGTATTCTAAAGAACCTACACGTATACGATTATTAAATCGCGTAATGACGTTAGTCGAAGCAAGTTTATCAGCCATTATCGCGAAAAGGAGTAAACCTTACATGGAAAAACTAGTTATTCTAGGTGCTGGTTATGGCGGAATGCGTGTTATGCAGCGACTTCTTCCAAATGACCTGCCAAAAAATGTTGAGATTACGTTAATTGATCGCTTGCCCTACCATTGTTTAAAAACAGAATATTATGCTCTCGCTGCAGGTACTGCCGCAGATCATCATTTACGCGTTGCCTTTCCTGAAGACTCTCGTTTAAAAGTAACATATGCTAACGTCGATTCAATTGAACTTGAAGAAAAAGCAGTGATCCTCGAGAGCGGAGAGTCTGTTCCATACGATAAGCTCATTGTTGGACTTGGTTGCGAAGACAAATATCATGGCGTTCCAGGCGCCAAAGAACATGCTTATAGTATTCAAACAATGGGAGCCACTCGTAAGACTTATGAAGCCCTAAACAACGTTCGTCCGGAAGGAATCGTATCGATTGTAGGCGGTGGCTTAAGTGGTGTCGAATTAGCAAGTGAACTTCGCGAAAGTCGACCTGATTTAACCATCAAATTGTTCGACCGTGGTGAAATGATTTTATCTGCATTCCCACGCAAACTAAGCACGTATGTACAAGGATGGTTCGTTGACCATGGTGTTGACATCATCAATAAATCAAATATCACAAAAGTAGAACCCGATGCTATCTATAATCATGACGAACGAATTGAAGTCGATGCAGTTATTTGGACAGCAGGCATTCAACCAGTTGAAGTCGTACGGAACTTAGACGTAGCAAAAGATTCCGCAGGTCGTATCGAATTAACCCCACAACATTTTCTTCCCGGTAACGAAGATGTATTTGTAGTAGGTGACTGTGCGAGCCTGCCTCATGCCCCAAGTGCGCAGCTAGCAGAAGGGCAGGCCGAACAAATTGTTCAGATCCTCAAGGCACAGTGGAACGGAGAAGCCTTACCTGAACAGCTGCCAAAAATTAAACTAAAAGGTGTACTAGGTTCACTAGGCAAAAAGCACGGATTTGGCCTTATGGGCGAACGTACATTACTCGGACGAGTCCCCCGCGTATTAAAAAGTGGTGTGCTTTGGATGTACAAGTATCACTCAGGATGAATAGACCAAAAAGCAGTAGCCCGGCCGGCTACTGCTTTTTTTCATGGAGGTGCGGGCGGAAGTGCCGTTGCGTCTTGTTATGTAGGGAGCGGGCTTGGTGTTGGGAGTGCGAGCTTGGTGTTGACCGCTCCGGCTTGGTGTTGGTCGCTCCGGCTTGGTGCGGTGCTCTCGAGCTTGGTGTTTAGGTGTTTTCTCTTAGTGTTAAGGACGTTTCTCTTGGTATCTCAGCATACTTCTTAGTGAGGAGGCCTCCTATCTTGCTATTAGCATCCTCTTCTTGCCATACTCCGAATCAAGCTTGGTGTTCACAAATTCTCTCTTGGTACCACTTTCCCTCTCTTACTAAATCTAGATCTGTCTTGGTGGGTCAGCTCATCGTCTTGATTATGGAGCCCCCCTTCTTGCTAAACTCCAAATGCCCTCATACGATAGAAAAATGGACATTTTTCTTCCTTATTTCATTTGAATTAGATCTTTGATGCAGTTGGGTCTTGATGTGTTGGCTTTGTTCTTGGTGTCAAAGTCATATCTCTTGGCACACCCCCACCCGTCTTGGTGCTCCGCCATTCGTTCTTGTTATAGACACCATCTTCTTGCCAAACTTCCCATCCAGCTTGGTTTTCCCCGACTTACTCTTGCCAAGACTTTCACTCTCTTGCTAAATCGAAATCGATCTTGGTTCTCCGCCTATCCGTCTTACTCACAAAGCACTTCTTCTTGCAAAACCCAAAATCCCTTATTCAGATAGAAAAATGTTCATTTTTCTTCCTTATTTCATCAGACAGCCGCTTCAACCTTAGCTGACACACTTTTGAGATTTGGATTTCCTTCTGCAATAACTTCTCCATTTAATACGACGAGTGGATAAAAGTATTCATCATTTAAGATGGCTTCAGAGAATGATTCTTGTTCTTCTCCGTTTGGATTCTCGATATCCACATATAAAACTTCTAACCCAATGTCGGGGAATTTTCTACTTAATGCTGCTTCTAACCATTCCTTTGTTTCTAATGCACTTGGCAGATGTACACAGCTTGCACATTTCTGTTCAGCACCGTATACAGTCACTATTATTCCGATAGTACTCACTTCCTCTCATAAGCAGATTACCTAATAATGATAAAAGATTCAATAAAAGAATCTGATTTGAAGAGCTACTTGTTTTATTTACCTAATCAAACTGTGAGAACAATTCTCGAAAAAATACTTCAGGATAATGGATTTTTTTCGTTATGGCGATTATAATAGGGTAAGAAAGGAGTGTTGACCCATGGAAACAAGTACTGATATGTTAGAAGAAGTACAAGAAGTATTAGAGAAGCTTCGTCCTTTTTTACTTCGTGACGGTGGAGATGTTGAGCTCGTAGGAATTGAAGATGGTATTGTACGTGTACGTCTATTAGGCGCATGCGGATCTTGCCCAAGTTCAACGATTACTCTAAAAGCGGGTATTGAACGCGCGCTTCTTGAGGAAGTACCTGGAGTAAAAGAGTTAGAGCAAGTATTTTAATAAAGATTAAACGCCTGGTCATCAGACCAGGCGTTTTTTTTAATTACATCATAAATTGATCATACAGTTGTTCAGCTGCTTCGTAGGTTGCAAAGATGGCGTCATCCTCTTCAATTGGATGATAATAATCATAGAGAAGTAATGACAATACGGATGGGTCCATAGGATCCCGAGCAATTGTTGCTTCTTGGATCGTTGCAACAGTTGGCGTGTGAGGATTTCTGTAGATAATATAAACGGACTGCCCTTCATATAAGCTATTTACATCTAACATCTCATCCACCTCCAGCCTATTTGAGTTCAGCCGTAGTATATGCAATGAATTCGTAAATATTCCTTATTAGCACTTTTATTTTGTTATTACCTGAACTCCATCACTCGCCGGGCTTAACACATCGATTTCAATACCCTCAAATGCCTGACTAATTTTATCTGCCACTTGTTGACCATAACCTTGTTTGGTAATACATAAAATCGTTGGTCCAGCGCCACTTAACGCAGCTCCGTAAATATCCTCTTGAGTAGAGGCGTACGTTAATGCCTCGTCTAAAAGAGGGATTAATTGTTTACGATAAGGCTGATGATACAGATCTTTACCCATCATCTCGCCAGCTAATTTCCAGTCACCTGTTAAAGCGGCGGCCGTCAGTACATTGCCTATACTACCAGCCTTAACAGCTTCTGCAAAAGCTAGTTGACTCGGCAATACGCCCCGTGCCGTTTTAGTTAATACCTCATTTTTCGGAATCAGGCAAACGAGATCGATCTCTGGAACTCCAGCAGCTATCACATGTGTAGACTCTTCACTATGCGTACCAATAACAAGTCCGCCATAGACAGAGGCTGCTACATTATCGGGATGACCTTCCCAAAGACTAGCAATACGAACTTTCTCTGCAGGCGTTACCGATTCTTTATAGAAAAAACAACCGAGCTCTATGCCTGCTACAATTGCGGCTGCACTACTTCCAAGTCCACGCGCCAATGGAATATTACTCGTCATCACAACATGGCATGGGGGAATTACTACTCCGAATAACTTGCCAACATGCTTCGCTACCTCACAAACAAGGTTCGTTTCATCAGGTGGAATACCTATTAGATCCTCAGAATCAGAGGAGAAAAACCACTCTTCTGCTGTTTGCACATTCAGTTCAAGATAACGACTAACAGCTAAGCCA